>CAYTGJ010000027.1:7532-9555 GCA_964437245.1 uncultured Chitinophagaceae bacterium | reverse complement strand
AAAAAATAAGAGCAATCAAATTTGATTGCTCTTATTTCTTATAAAACAACATTGGTCCCTCTTGAACAATCCTAATCCTCAATTAAACTAAATCTATCAACCATTTTCCCTTCAATCTCTTTCGTGCCAGAAAAATCCTTCAACGGCCTAACCCATATTTGATTTGGACCAAATTCAGTAGAATCATATTGTCCCAGGGCAAAATAGGTCTCCATCAACCCAAGCTGCGCATTGCTTTTTTCCTTTTTGTTTTTGGAATTGGCACTAAACAATAAATAGTAATCACGGGCTGCAGGATATTTCTGTGCTCGGAAATTCATATCCGCCATACGCTGCAGTGCTCTGGTTATAAAGGCACTTTTTTTCTCCCGGATCACTTCCTGGTAATGCGGTGCAGCCTTTTCGTTCTCTCCGTTCTGATAGTACGAATCAGCCAGGTAAAAACGTGCATCCGGTGCATTGATACTCTGCGGATATTTCACGAGATATCCCTCCAGCAATGGAATCGCCTTTTTGTATTTTTCTTCAAAGTACAGGTTTTTGGCCGATTCAAATCCTACATCTTCCAATACTACGCTTTCAGGGTTTTTCTCCTTGAACTCTTCCAGCCTGGTGTTGAACTCTTCTGTTTTGTCCAGCAAGGCATACGTCTCCTGGGCTCCCCGAAGGGCGTCTTCGTGTACCGGATGATTGTAATACTTATCAAGCAAGGTATTATAATCTTCCAACGCCTGTTCGTGTTTTTTCAAACTATTATAGATCACTGCTCTTTTGATCAGAGAATTGGCTTCGTATGGCTCATTGTTAAGTTTCGTACCGATGAGTTTGGAAAATCCTGCCAGGGCCTGGTTCAGATCATTGTTCCGAAAGTCGAGCTGTGCCTTCTGGTAGATCGCTCCTTCGTAATACAAGGAGTTAGGATATTTATTGATCACGGTCTCAAAATTATTTTTCGCCTCTGTCAGCTTATCTTCGTATACCAGTACTATTCCTTTCTGATAAAAAGCATAGTCTACGTCTGAAGTATAATTTTTAATGGCCAGGTCATAATATTTCAGGGCTTCCGAATATCTTTTGGTCACATAGTAAAGATCAGCGAGTCTCAGCAATCCATCGGTATAAAACATCTTATCGGATGCTTTTTCCAGTTGGCGGGTATATTCCCGGAAATGGGTAAGAGCCTTTTCATATTTTTGAGTATTGTAATAAGCATACCCGATCCCGTAGCGGGCTTTCAGATGGTAGAGGTTTTCATCGTCTCCGGTTTTCTCAAATACATGTGCATAGGCATTGATGGCTTCGTCGTATTCTTTACTGATAGAAAAAACTTCCGCTTTCCAGAAGGCCGAGGCAACATAGATCTCCCGGTCATAATTATACTGCATAGACTTGCTGAACATTGCTTTTGCATCGTTGTATAATCCGTTGTTAAACAATTCCGTGCCCCGGTAGTAGGTCAGCTTCTGGTAAGCAGCATTGATACGGCTGCTGCGGTTTTTAAGGCCTTCGATATAGGCAATCGCTTCTGCATAATTATTGGTCTTCAGGAAGGCTTCACTCAGCAGCTCATTGGCCTCGTCGTACCGAAAACTCTGGGGATAGGTACTTACAAATTCTTTTAACGGCGAAAGTGCATCGCTATAACGCTGAAGGTCGTAATTGACTTTCCCATAGTAGAACAGCGCTTCTTCCTTGGTCTTCTTATTAAAATCAAGCCGGCGGGCCTGATCAAAAGCCGTCAGGGCAAACTCTCTTGTCCCGGTTTTGAGGTACGAAAGTCCCAGATAAAAAGCAGAAGACTGTCCAAGGGTGTCCGTGTTGGAAGCAATATTTTTAAACCGGCTGACAGCGTCTTCGTATTTCTCCGTCTTATACTGTGCATACCCTATACGGTATTGGACCTCACGGGTAGCGATACCTTTGTTTTCGCCCAGGAATTTTTCAAAATTTTCCAGTGCTTTCCGGTACTCTTTCTTCAGGTACCAGGCATCGGCCACCATCAGGCTTATTTCCGAAACCACCA
>CAYTGJ010000027.1:2320-7522 GCA_964437245.1 uncultured Chitinophagaceae bacterium | reverse complement strand
CTGGAGCGCTTTCTCCCCGTAGGTAATTACGTCTTCATATTTCCCCTGACGGTAATATATGTTGGTGATCATATGCGGAACCAATGTTTTATAATTCTCATTGGTCTCTGCCTTTAAAAGGTCCGTCAGCGCAGCATCATAAGCACCGTTCTTAAATTCGGAATATCCTGCATAATAAGAGGCCGCATACGTATACTTGTTGTTGGTTCCTTTTACTTCGTTAAAATTAGGAGCGGCTTTCTCAAAATTCTGTTTGGTGAAATAGGAATACCCAAGCTTGAATCTTGCTTCCAGACGCTGGCTCTCGGAAAGGATCTCCATATCTGTTTTCTCAAGGTACTCGATGGCTTTGTCGTACTTTTTAGTATTGTAATACAAACTTCCCAGATCATAAAAAGCGAAGGCGGTCTTCGGATGATAAGGATATCTTTTTATAAAATCAGTGATCAGCTCTTCTCCGTCTGCATTGAACAGATTGAGGGCCGAGAAGGCTATGTAATATTCAGCATCGATCGCTTTGAGCGTGTTCGGCTGCAACCGTATAAACTGTCCAAAAGTCTCGCGGGCAGCCCCGTACTTTTCTTTATCAAGAAGCTCAAGGCCTTTCCGGAAAAGATCATCGTCCGATGTTTTCACCAGTGTATTCTGAGCATACACTCCGGTCACCAACAAACAGACCAGTCCAAAAGCCGCACTTATCCTTTTGTAATTCATTTTATTCAAACCTGTTATAATTTTAACGATACCTTTTCAAACGGTATTGTGGTCCAAGTCAAAAATATGAAAAAAATAATAGAGCATAAAACAATACAAAGGGGAAGTAAAGGAAGTTATGCACAATCGGAACGGAAAAGGAAACGGGTATTGAGGTAAAGGTTAGAATTTAATTGAAGGGGTTTTAGAGTTAAAATTTAACGTTTTGGGCTTACCTAAATTCAGAATGTACCCCTTGAGTATTATGGAGTGTCCCGGATTCATTTTAAGACTATTTCAAGATAGGTCCAGAGAAATAAGACGATTGACCAGGCCATCCAGAACAGACCTTTTTTGCGAAGGAATATGAATATGCTCCAGCAATTTCATAAACTCCTAAAGAAAGCGTCATTGCGATGAGAGAGGCCGTAGGGCAAACGAAGAAGCAATCTGTAGGCTACGAAGCCTATACAACTTTGACCCTCCTAGCCAAAATAGCTATCACATTATCCGAAAGAACGTTTCCTACAAAAAGAGGGCTGATCTTGCGAACAGCCCTCTTTTTTTGTTTGTGTTATATGATCCGGATATTTATACCAGCGCTTTCTTTCTGTCCATTACTTTCAGCACAGACGCTACAATATTCTTTGCTTTCAATCCGTATTTTTCCATCAGTTGGTCAGGAGTTCCTGACTCGCCGAAGGTATCTTTCACCCCCACAAATTCCTGGGGAGCCGGATATTGAGTGGCCAATACATGGGCTATGCTTTCGCCTAATCCGCCCAGTACGTTGTGCTCTTCGCAGGAAACTGCACAGCCTGTTTTCTTCACAGAAGCCAGAATAGCTGCTTCATCCAGCGGTTTGATGGTATGGATATTGATGATCTCGGCATCAATTCCTTGTTCTGCCAGCATTTCCCCGGCAAGGATCGCCTCCCATACAAGATGTCCGGTAGCAAAAATGGAAACGTCTTTTCCTTCGTTTACCATCCAGGCTTTTCCTATTTCAAATTTCTGATCGGCAGCCGTAAAGTTAGGCACGACCGGACGACCAAAACGCAGGTATACCGGACCTTCGTAGTCGGCAATCGCCAGCGTGGCTGCTTTGGTCTGGTTATAATCGCAAGGATTGATCACCACCATGCCCGGAAGCATTTTCATCATCCCGATGTCTTCCAGTATCTGGTGTGTTGCTCCGTCTTCTCCCAGGGTAAGCCCGGCGTGAGAAGCACATATTTTTACATTTTTACCGGAATAGGCTACTGACTGACGTATCTGGTCATATACACGGCCTGTAGAGAAGTTGGCAAAGGTTCCTGTAAAAGGGATCTTGCCTCCTATGGTCATCCCTGCAGCAATACTGATCATATTGGCTTCTGCAATTCCGACCTGTACAAAACGCTCAGGGAAATCTTTGATAAAGGCATCCATTTTCAGAGAGCCGATCAGGTCCGCGCAAAGAGCTACGACATTCGGGTTTTTCTTCCCAAGTTCATGAAGTCCGGCTCCAAATCCGGAACGAGTATCAAAACTTTCTGTGAAGGTATATTTTTTCATTTTAATTTTAGTTTTTGAAGTATTGATGCTACTTACAATACTGTTGATGATTTAATTTTATAGTTGACTCAAAGAGAAACACGATGATGTTTTTCTGTTAATAATCTCCCAGGGTTTCTTCCAACTGGGCAAGTGCTTTCTGCAACTGCTCATCGTTAGGGGCTGTTCCATGCCACTTATGCGTATGCATCATGAAATCCACGCCCTGGCCCATTTCTGTTTTCATCATGATGGCTTTCGGCTTTCCGTTGCCACGGGCCGCTTTTGCCTTCAGGATCGTGTTTTCCAGGTCTTCAAAATTATTTCCATCACAGGAGAATACTTCCCAGCCAAATGCTTCGTATTTCTTCCCAAGGTCTCCCAGGTTCAATACTTTTTCGGTAGGACCGTCGATCTGCTGTCCGTTGTAGTCTACAAATGCAATAACATTGTCAAGTTTGTGATGAGGAGCAAACATAGCTGCTTCCCAGATCTGACCTTCCTGCTGCTCTCCGTCGCCCATGAGTACATACACGGTTGTATCCTCTTGGTTCAGTTTTTTGGTAATGGCAGTACCACAGGCTACCGACAATCCTTGTCCCAGCGAACCGGAAGCCATACGGATTCCTTCCAGGTGCTCATGAGGCGTCGGGTGACCCTGTAATCTCGAATTGATCTTACGGTGTGTAGCCAACTCTTTTACAGGAAAATATCCTGCATGCGCCAGGGTGGAATAAAGCACTGCTGAAATATGACCATTGGATAAATAGAAAATATCCTCTCCTTTTCCATCCATCTTGAAATTTTTATCGTGCTTCATTATTTTGAAATAAAGAAGGACCAGTAGATCTGTACAGCCTAAAGCTCCACCCGGGTGGCCTCCTTTAGCACCATGTACCATTCTCACGATATCCCTTCTCACCTGGGACGCAATTTTCTTGAGTTCTGTGTAATCTGCCATTTGAATTGAATTATTGTATTATTTAGTTATTAGTTACGATACATCTTGTTCCGGCCGCCGGATTATTTTTTCTTTTTGGTTGCGGATTTCTTTTTCACGACTGTTTTTTTCTTTGGAGCTACCTTTTTCGCTACCGTCTTCTTCGCCGCCGATTTCTTGACGGTGGCTTTCTTCGCTACCACTTTTTTCTTGGGAGCCGCCTTTTTCACTGCTGCTTTTTTAACAACAGTTTTCTTTGCAGTGGGCTTTACTGCTCCCTTTTTGGTTGCCGTCTTTTTCTTTGGAGCTACCTTTTTAGCAGAAGATTTTTTTGCGGTTGATTTCTTAGCTACCGCTTTTTCAGGAGTTGTCTTTTTCTTCGCAGCAGACTTGGTGGCCGGAGCTTTCTTTGCCGCAGGCTTTTTAGCAGCCGTTTTTTTTGCCGGAGCTTTCTTCGCGGCCGGAGCAGTTTTCTTCACCGCTGTCTTCTTGGCAGGAGATTTACGGCTTGTCTTTTTTACTTCCGTTTTTTTCTCTTCTGCCGGCTCCGTAACTGAAACAGAAGTATCTCCCTCTTCAGAGGATTTCTCTGCTGTTTCTTCTTTTCCCAGGATCTGATCGGTATGACCTGCCGTATCCACTTTGGAAATAATATCGGTAATGATTCCGTTTTCATCTATGATAAAGGTAGTTCTGGCAGTTCCCATATATACATTGCCGTACATATTTTTTTCCACCCAAACTCCATAGAGTTCATTAATACTTTTATCGGGATCGGCTACCAGAGGAAAGGGAAGATTATACTTTTCCCGAAACTTTTTATGAGAAGCTTCGTCATCGCCGCTTAGGCCTAAGACTTCGTATCCCTGCGCCAGGAATCTGTCGTAATTATCCCGAAGATTACAGGCTTGTGCAGTACAGCCGGGGGTATCGTCTTTCGGATAGAAATACAATACTACTTTTTTTCCTAAAAAACTTTCCAGATTAATGTCGTTTCCGTCCTGGTCCTTTCCCTGAAAGACAGGAGCCTTATCGCCTATATTCAGATTCATAAAATGTAATTTTAGTTATTAAAATTAAAAATTTAAGTTAAGGTATTACGTGATGCTAATTTCAATCCGCTGAGCAGTCTTATAACAATAGTTTTTCCACCTTTCTCACATTTCCCGCCTTGTCCTTTACTTCCAGCACAAATTTCCCTTTCATAGGTTTTGACTTGTCTAAGCTTTCAGACCAGATCGTTTTGTTCTTATGCTCATAATTCATGAGCAACCATTTTCCGTCGAGTGAGGCACGAAAACTCTCTATTCCCGATCCGGTATCAAATATAGTATATTTTATGCTTTTCGGTGTATGGGAAAGGTATTTTACTACCGGACTTATTGTATCTTTAACAATAACAAATTTGCCTAAATATTTGGTTTTTGTCAAGAGGTTATCCTCATGACATACTGTTTCCTCATATTTTTTACCGTTCAGGGCCAGATAACTGTTAGGAGCAAGTTTTTCTCCATTTTCAGGCCGGTAAGCGATGTTCAGCGCCCCAAAAATAGGGACCGAAGGATCGTGTACTTCCAGGCAGTGTTTCCCGGAAGGATCTTTAATGCATTTCATCTGAAGGTAGAGGGTATCGATCAGGGAAGTATCGGAAAAATTCACTACGAAATTATCCAGCCTGATCTCTGTCTGCTGATAAGAGGGAATCATGGAAATAAAATCAAAGGTCTGGGTCATAGCACCTGTTTTGACCGAATCAGGCAAACCGTTTCGAAGATCGTATAAATAAACCGGAAACCCGTTTACCTGGTAGGCGCTCTGCAGATCCATCGCCTTATCTTTCAGGTATACTTGTGCCATCGTATCTTTGGTTGTTCCGCTTCTTAGTTTCAGGATGTTTTCAAAAATGCGGTAACTGTCTTTATTGGAAGCTTCTGGAAGTACTACACTGGCCTGGCTTTCTTTACCCTCGATGGTAAAACTCAGAGTGGAATTATTGCTGTATGCATCGTATACGGTTATATCAACTTTGTACG
>CAYTGJ010000027.1:620-2310 GCA_964437245.1 uncultured Chitinophagaceae bacterium | reverse complement strand
GTACGACTGCTCAGGCAGGATCATCAGCCGGCCGTTGTGAGATGATTTTTTATAGGAAGCCAGCTTATTTCCATCTGCGATATAACAACGCTGGAATCGTTGGTTGCGGGCTACATAGGTTTCATAATCCAAATGGGCATTGATTTTTTTCCCGTCGTCGAATGAAAAGGTATTGATGTTATGAGAGAACGTTTCTTCTCCGTTTACCTTTACCTCAATACAGGAGATCCCATAGTGATTATAGGTATCGTTCATCCGGTCATGGGTCTTGATCTCGATTCCGAGGTCTCCTACTGCATAGATCGGTTTGGTGAGGACATAATTTTTCCCGCTTTTAAGCGGTTTGAAGTCTTTCCGTCCAAACTCGTTTTCGATCCTGGAACTGATCCCGAAACTTCGCAGGGCCATGAGTTCAAATTCGGGCGGTACATTGTCCCTGATCTCTTTAAAGGCAAACAGCAAAGGATTCAATACCCGCTCCTGCGGATCTCTTACTTCATAATGAAGGTGCGGGCCTCCCGAGCTACCTGTATTTCCTGAATAGGCTATGATTTGTCCTTTCTTTACCGGCAACTCATTTTCCTTTACGCAAAGGTCTATGTCAAACGATTCCAGTTCGTACTGCTTGGCTAGTACCCAGGCTCCCAGCGTATCGTTGAACCGCTCCAGGTGTGCATATACTGTAGACAGGCCGTTAGGATGCGTGATGTATACTACTTTTCCATATCCGTAAGTAGACACTCTGATGCGTGATACATACCCATCGGCAGAACAGTATACAGGAAGTCCTGTTTTAAAATCAGTCTTGATATCAATACCTGCATGAAAATGATTGCTTCTCAGCTCTCCCATGCTGCCGGTAAGATAATTAACCTGACCTGGCTTGATCGGAAACATAAAATATCCTTTTTCCACCACCACTTGAGCAGCCGTAGAAAAAACAATCCCTAAACATAGTATGACAACACCTAAAATCCTCATTTTCAATATTCATAATACCCTTACAAATATAACGTTTTTAAGGAAGAAAAATATATAAAAGGGGTATCGTTCCTGACAGGCATTTACTGATCAAACGTTTCATCCCCCTGGCCCCCTTCGCTTAGCGCACAACCAGCCACACAAGGGGGAAAGGCAACGTGTTTTTCAAAAACAGATACTAGATGCCTGATTCGAGATGCGGAATAATATTTTCATAGGAAACATTGAATAGGCAACTCTCTCGCATGTTGGTATCTGATCTCCTGATTTTTGAGAGGAGTTTTAGTTAAAAGTATCTGTTATGAGTAGACAAATTAAACGTAGGAACAAAGTAAAAGATTGATCACTCTTAGATATCCATAGAGAGAGTACCATAGCCATATTTAATTTAATAAGGATACCAATTTCCCCCTTGTGCGGCTGGAGGTGTGTGATGGAGAAGGGGGGCCAGGGGGTGAAAAAATTACTGATACTAGCGGGTAATTATTTTTTCTCCAACTCAGTTATAAACTCCTCAATACTTTTCCCTACACGGTCGATTGCAGTGAGCACTTCTTCATCTGTATACCTCACTATTTTAAATCCTGCTTTTTCCAGTTCTTTCTGGCGAATCAGATCTTTTTCCAATGTTTGTTCATAAGAATGCGTGATCCCATCTACTTCTATAATAAGCTTCAATTCTTTGCACATGAAATCGGCTATATAATTC
>CAYTGJ010000027.1:0-610 GCA_964437245.1 uncultured Chitinophagaceae bacterium | reverse complement strand
ATTAGGAGAAATGTTTTCACCAGCTTTTTGCTTAAGAGAAAAATTGTACAAGTAAAAATTACCCTGGTTAGCAGTGGACATAAAAATAGGCTTAACAATGTAAAAATAATTCTTTTTAAGATTTTTGCATCCCCCTGGCCCCCTTCGCTTAGAGCACAACCAGCCGCACAAGGGGAAAGTCAACGTGTTTTTCAAAAATAGATACCAGATTCGAGATACTGGATAATATTTTCTATAGAAAACATTGAAATAGCATGGCCGGATTTTGGACAGAACACCACCCTCCTACTGGTATGGATGCTTTGGTTGTACACCAAAGCAAAATTTCTAAACTTTCTCTCCCAGTTCCATCCAGCGCAATGATTTTTCATCAACCAGGCCGGCGATACGCTCTACCTCTGCAGCCCATTCAGCAAGCTCCTGGTAGTTTCCGGTTCCGGAATTCAGCTTTTCTACCATGGTTGATTTTTTTTGTTCTAATTCCCCGATTTCTTTTTCCAGTTCCTCATATTCTTTCTTCTCTTTATAAGAAAGTTTTTTAGAGGAAGAAACCGCTTCGGTTTTAGATGCTTCCTTTGTCTCTTCCTGAAAAGTGGAATTTGTTACGGAA
>CAYTGJ010000026.1:0-37243 GCA_964437245.1 uncultured Chitinophagaceae bacterium | reverse complement strand
GGTGGCTGTTTTTGTAGAACTATACAGGAAAAACCATCAACTGATCATTCAGGAAAGAAAGCTGATACAGATCAACAATGAGCTGGAAGACCGCGTTAAAAAAAGGACCGAAGAGCTGTATAAAAAAAATACGGAACTGGAGAACAAAAATAAAGAGCTCCTGAAAGTAAACAACGATCTGGATAATTTCATCTACACTGCCTCTCATGACCTGAAAGCTCCCATTGCCAATATAGAAGGGCTGCTGACAGCACTCTTCACAGAATTCAATCTTAATGATCCTGAATACCTGAAAATAAAAGAACTGACCCTTCTCACCATTGAGAAATTCAAAACAACCATTCAGGATCTTACCAAAATAAGTAATGTACAAAAAGAAGATTATGACGATATTGAAGTGGTACGATTCGAAACCCTTCTGGAAGAAATCAAAGAGAGTATCCAGGACCAGATAGAGGAAACCAAAGCCTGTATACAGCTCGATCTTCAGATAACGGAGATACAGTTTTCCAAGAAAAATATGAGAAGTATCCTGTACAACCTTCTTTCTAATGCTGTAAAATATCATTCCCCGAAACGACAACCTTTCATTCGTATTACGACCCGGCAGGCAGGTGATGAGATCCTCCTTTCCGTAGCCGACAACGGGTTGGGAATGAATCCGGCCTATAAGCACAAATTATTCGGAATGTTTAAAAGATTGCACGATCATGTGGAAGGTTCCGGGATAGGGCTTTATATTGTAAAAAGAATCATTGAAAACAACGGCGGAAGAATAGAAGTAGAAACCGATCTGGATGCCGGCAGTACCTTTAATTTATACCTGAAACCTACTACACATCCTTTGTCTGAACTATAAAGACTTGTTTACCATTATGAAAAAGAAAATCAATTGTACACTTCTTATCGACGATGACGTTGTCAGTAATTATCTGAATGAGAAAATCATCCAGAATGCTGATATTACCAACGAACTGAAAGTGGCACAAAACGGGCACGTTGCCTTCAAATATCTTGAAAAATGCTCTTCTGTCGAGAACCCCTGTCCTGAATTAATATTTCTGGACGTAAATATGCCGGTCATGGATGCGTTTGATTTCCTTTATCTATACAGGCAATTACATAAAAAAGACAAGGGAGCGATCGTGATCCTGACGTCTTCAGATAATCCCAGCGATATTGCCCACTTATCGCAGTTCGAAATTATGGCCTATATAAACAAGCCACTCACTACTGAAAAAATACACGAGTTGATGAAAAACAATTACGGCTGGTAGAAGACCGAGAACCGAGGTAATTGTTCTGGATTATTTTTAATACGATTCCTAGAGACAAGATGCCAGATACAAGATAGCTAAAGGATCCTATGAAATTACTATAGAATATTTCTATACCTTCTCTAAATCAGGTATGTTCTGTGGCCAATTGTCTTGTCTTATTTATCCGGTATCTTGAATCTGGTATCCGGCATCCAGGAATCGTATTAAAAATAATCCGGGAAGTTCTCCCCCCTACTCTTATGCTTTCTCTCTTATCTTCGACGGAGAAGTCTTTTTGGCGATCTCCGAAGGAACCACCTTTCCTGAAAACATCTGAGTATACTGATAGGTAAACTCCGCGCCAAAAAATAAAATCATCGAAGAATAAGAAACCCATAACAGGATCAATACCACAGAACCTGCTGCTCCGTATGCAGACTCCGGACTTGCCTTCTCGAAATAATAAGTAAGAGCAGTTTTCCCGATGGTAAACAACATTCCTGTCACCAAGGCTCCCAACCAGACATAGCGCCATTTTATTTTCACATCGGGCAGAATTTTAAACAACAAGGCAAATAAGAATGAAATAACCCCGAGAGAAATTACAAAATTAGCTACATGCAGCAGCACCGGAAGAATGTTCAATTTTTCCGCTGAAAGAATATCCGTTACTGCGGTGATCATAGCCGATATTACGAGAGAAATCAACAACAGAAAGGCAATCGCAAGAATGAGTCCAAAAGAGAAAAGCCGGGCCCGAAGCACTGCAACAATTCCTTTTTTAGTCACTGTTTCGACTTTCCATATAATATTCAAGGTTTTCTGTAGTTGTACAAAAACCCCTGTTGCCCCCATCAGCAGGATCAAAATTCCTACGATTGATCCGAACAGAGTAGATTTGGAAGCACTCGATTTCGTCAGGATATCTTTGATCTGAACAGCTGTAGCAGTCCCCATCGTAGAAGATATCTGAGAAAGAATATTTTCTGAAACGGTTTCCTTCCCAAAAAAATAACCTGCAATCGCTACAATCAGCACCAGCAATCCTGGCATACTAAAGATGGCATAATAGGCTATCACAGCACTTTGTCTGAACGGATCTGTATTCATCCATCCCGTAAATGTATTTTTAAACAAAGTACCAGTATTTCGAATGATCGATTTCATAAGGATATTGTAAACTATTATTTCATGTTTTCTATATTTCCCTTTACCAGGTATTTTTTCCTCTTATGCTTCGTAGCAGCCTCTTCGATCGAATGCGATTCTTCGAGG
This sequence comes from uncultured Chitinophagaceae bacterium, assembly GCA_964437245.1. Lineage (GTDB taxonomy): Bacteria > Bacteroidota > Bacteroidia > Cytophagales > Cytophagaceae > JANYCO01. The sequence continues at coordinate 34,709 of CAYTGJ010000026.1, read as the reverse complement.
GAAAGTTCTTTTTCTGCCAGTACGGCGAGGTGCCTGTAGAACTTCTGAAGAACTTCCAGCTCCTCTTCGTTCATGTTTTCTACCGCCACCAGACGGTTATTCGCCATGGAGTGTGCCAGAATCAACTCATTTAATTTAAGATGAAGGGCAATAGAATCCTTGTTCTGGCTGCGCTGAATCAGAAATACCATCAGAAAGGTGATGATCGTCGTTCCTGTGTTGATGACCAGCTGCCAGGTATCAGAATAATCGAAAAACGGTCCGCTGGACAGCCATAGCACAATCACCAGAAAAGCGATGACCAGGGCCCCGGAACTACCGGATACTCTCGTGACTCTGGTAGACATTTTTTCAAATACAGTAGCAGTTGTTTTTGTACGTTCCATAATAGGTTCAATCATTGATAGTTTATAAGCGTGTATACCTGCGCCGTTTTTCCCTAAACTTTCGTCTGGGAGCCTCGTCATTCAGATCATTGATCTTCTCATAGGCATGGTTCAGCGATTCCGGAAATTCGCCTTTATAATCGATCTTGTAAAAAGAAAATCCATTATAAGGCACAATATAATCCGCTTTGTCAAAGACAACCCTGCTCTGAACCTCCTGCTCTTCAAAATACTCCAAAAATACTTTTTTTCTTTCTTCGTTCAGCGCTTCATATTTTTGATTGACGAGAGCAGTATCCACCCAGCGGATACATTTTTCCTGAATCGTGAAAAGCATAGTATCTTTGATTCTTTGCTCAAGGTATCGCACAAAAGCTGAATCCTTGACCGACATTTTATCTACTGTGAGAGAATCAGCAGAAGATAAAGGCATCCCAGGCTTCATCTTATTAATTTCCATAAAATATCTTTTCCTGGCTTCAAAGAAGAGGATATATTCTTTTTCTTTAGCAGCGTACAGCTTCGGCTGAATCCTGACAGACGCTTCCGGGTTTTTATTCAGGAAATCTGCTACTTCCGACAGGAACCGATCCTGTGAAGAATTCAAACTACTTTTCCGCATTGGCCATTTAAACGTCCGCATCTGTTCTATCTTGGTCTCCACATTTTTCACTTCCATCCGATACGGAGTGGTCACTGGTTTTACAAAAATATTCTGCAACAGATCCAAGAGTATATCTTTAAAGTGGAACTTCGGATTTTTAAGGTTTCCGGTAATTGGAATCTCATAATCGATCACATTCCCATACTCCCGTACAAGCGTCATGATCAAAGGAGTAGGAATCCATTTCAGATTCTTGTTTTTCATTCTTTTTGTGACTTTCGGATCGATGATGAGAAGGTGGTTATTGCTGTTGATCTGCCCCTCTTTAACCGTTAAAACGCTGTTAAACTCTATCGTTCCCCTGTTGAGCGGAAATGAAGTAAACGTAATGATATAAGGATTAAAGAGAGGAGCCGGTACCTTTTTAATATGCGAGCGGACCGTAAAATCACTGTTATTATCCGGATTTACGGTAATGACCACCCCGACCTCTCCATGAGGCTTGATACCTGTTTTCAGAAATATCTGCCCTCCGCGATGATCACGGTCAATAGAATCTGCCCCCACATTCAACGGGTCTAGTCGGATAGAAAATTTTTCACTGAGAGAATAATCATTATACACAAAATTTCCGTTATTGATATTTAGCTTGTCAATTTTATAAGGGCTGTTAAAAAAGTTACTGGCCAGCACTTTTACATAGTGTGCGATCTCAATCACCAGGTTGAATTTTGTTTCGTCTTTATCCACTTCTTTGATATTGGAAGCCTGTCTTCCAAAAATATTCTGTAGATTATCAAGCTGATCGTAACGTTCATATATGAAATAAGGCCGGTCAAGCACAATAGAATCACAGGAATAAATACGTTTCTTAGGACTTAACTCCTCAATAGCTACCATAAACCGGTCAAACGACATGTAATCTTCCTGAGGATTTTTCCCAAAATGGAAATCGCTCACTGCTACTTTCCCTTTCATAGTCACATCGGCATTGTCTTTGAAACTTCCTTTCGACTCAATATCGGCTTCCAGAAAAGCGGTAAAGGTACCATAATTTGTAAGATCCCGGAGGTACTGGCCGATGATCTGCAGGTCAAACTGTTTGATGATCGCCGCCACCCGGTATTCACTACTGGCAAGATCCATATCAAAACTCCCCTTTATCTCTCCGCTGCCAATCCCCGAAAGAAAAGAATAATTGATCATAATAGAATCCGAATCCCATCGTTTCCCTTCACTATCTATATTTACCTCTTTTATGAAATAATAAACCGGCGTTGCTTCATCACGATAATGAAACTCCCCGTCTTTGATACGAATATTCAATATATTAAAATGAACCGGCTCTTTTGGCTCCGAAGGCATCGTATCCTTAGAGGAGAACTTTTCGATCAGATCATTAAAATTGAATTGCTTTTTATTTTGGATAATATATCCTTTGGGTCTGTTCAGTGTAAGTTCACTGATCTCATAGGTTTTTGAAAAAGCCTTCAGCAACGCAAATTTGGTAGAGACAGAAGAAGAAAAAAATATACTATCGCTCTGATATTCATAAATACGAAGATTACTAAAATGAAGATACCCCGTGAACGGATTGACATAGGCCCAATCCATTTTAATTTGCCTTCCGGTATATTTTTCATCGTACTTTTCGACCAGATACTTTGTGATCGGAGAAATAAATACAATGATCAATACTACTATTCCCACAACCACCCCTAAAACGATGAGTAGTTTCTTCCTGACTCTTTTCATACAAATTATTTTATGGACACTTCAAATGATCACACCTGTCTAAACAGACGTTTTCGTAATTATTTTTCTGAAACAAGAACGTACTCCATTCTAAAAAACAGGCTGGATGAATTCTAAGAAAAATTTATTCTATCATACAGAGTATATTGAGAAGCTCCTATTAGAACGAGAATGTATTATTCCGCATCTACCAGATATTTCCCATAGATTTCCACTTCCTGTGAAAAATCAGGTTCTCCATTATTTTTCAGCAAAAAACATTTGATTAATGCATCGTCGTCTTCCAGGAAGCAAGGATTTTCATCCACATTATACACATATACTCTATTATCTTTAAGGTATATGACCGATTGAAAAGTTTTTTTCTCCATTAGAATTTCCATTGTAGTAATCATTTAAAAGTTCAAAATAAAGTTTATCGTATCGTTGCCGGACTGACGGTAAATTCTAATCTTAGGAGAACATTTCTCCGGAAAAACCGGAGAAATGTAATGCATTGATAAGTATAACTCGCTAAAATCTACTTATGCACTCCTGTCTACAAATTAGTACTTGGAATTCAATCTTATAAGGGGCAATGGCTTTGAATGCATTGATTCTATTGCTCCGGATTGAGATTATGTTCTTTTTCTGCTCCCGCTAATGATATTAAACAATACCGAAATAATTGCTATCACCAGGAGTATGTGGATGATTCCACCTGCGGAATAAACGAAGAAACCGAATATCCATCCTATCAAAAGGATTACCGCAATTAAATATAACAGATTGTTCATGGCGTTTGGGGTTAAAAACTAATTACAATACATATCACCAGACATTAGCTTGTCCCTGAAGGTTCCTGCTGATCAAAAGAAAGTCCTGTCAATCTATAAAACTCCCGTTGCGACATTTTCAGGATTTTCCGTATTCTCTCCGGGACTTTACATTCCTCTCCCGGATTATAGTGAAAATCTTTTTCTGTAAGGAAGTTGTATAAACTTTGCAGCTTCGCTTTCGCTTCAAACCAGATTTTTTTTTCAAATATGACCTTCATAAAAACAAATTTAACGTAAAGGTTAACTAACAGTAGTTTTCTTGTGTGCAGAGCTTCCATTCTGCTCCAGCATATTGCTGATGTTCTCTTTGATATTTTCCTGCTCATTTTTTACCTCTCTGAGGATAGAGGAAAATTTGTCCTTGATCGCATCCGCCAGGTCACCTCCCTGATCCAAGATCTTTTTCCGGGTCTCGCTCCCTTTATCCGGGGCGAACAATACTCCTAAGACTCCTCCAATGGCTGCTCCCAATAACAAGGCGCCTACTATTTTTTCTGTTTCTTTTGATGATCTGCTCATATTGATTATCCGTTTTGGGGATTTTATTCCCATGTTAAACACTCTTATCTCCCTGAATAAGTCTTAGCAAAACCGCTATGACCGCTATGACCAACAGAATATGAATAAGTCCTCCTACACTATATCCTATAAATCCCACTACCCATCCTATAATTAAAATTACTGCTATCAAGTAAAGTATATTTCCCATTTTTTTATTGTTAAAATTATATGCCTAATTATTTACATTTTTAACAGTAAAATCTCTGAATGATCTTCCCAGCTCTTCCATATCGCGGGTAAATTCTTCTTTGAATTTTTGCCACTTATCTTTTCCTTCCGCTTTGTAATCGTCAAGCCGTTTTTTCATATCGGTATTCTTCTGTTCTAATTCTTGTATTTTTTTCTCGTAATCTGCTTTCGCTTCTTGTTTCTGGTTTTCGATCCGCTGTTTAAACTCTTCTATAGTTCGTTCGTTCTCAGTGATCCGGTCCGACGTTTTCTTTCTGTACTCCTCCATTTCCTGCAAATACTCCTCATTTGCCTTTTCCAATCGCTCGTTCGCCTTTTCGACATCTTTTTTGGCATTTTCAACACGATCTGCAGTAGAGGTACACCCTGATAAGGAAACCACTGATACGATGAGCGCAATGAGCAATATGTCAAATGATGTTTTCATATAATATATACATTTAAAAGTTTAACCATTGTGTAATTCCAGGCCGGCAGGCTCTTTACAGAGCCGAAATCATTTTTCTCAGTTCATCTTTCGTTTTCCCCAGTTTTACCTGTAGTCTTCCCAGTAACTCTTCTTCTTTTCCTTCTTCGAACAAAAGATCATCGTCGGTCAGGCCGGCAAATTTTTGTTTCAGCTTCCCTTTTGCTTTATTCCAGTTTCCTTTTAAAATCAGATTTTTCATATAGAGATGTGGTTATGTTTAACTGTTGGTTCAAATTTAATTCTGGTTGTAAAAATTAATGTTATACCTTCTTTTAAATAAATTATAAGATTCCCATATAAAAATCCGGGAAGATAGGCGGTATAAGCCGGGTACAAAAAAGTCCAATTGATTTCATACTACAATCGGACTTTTATAAAATTCAAACCAGCAGAATATCAGTTGGAAGAGAATTCTTTTTTTGCATCGCCTTTGTTATTCAACAAACGCTGAAGGAAACTTCCACCAGTACTGATGATATTTTCAGAATTGGATGAAACAACCTTTGCCAGGGCAAACTGCAGAAGCGTACCTATTACCTTTTTCATGGGAGTTTGCGCATCAGAGGTCAGTACTTTTTTCGAAAGGAAACCAGTAGCCAACCCTACCGCTGCATTGAGGATATTCTTCCTGATCTCGGGAGAATCTTCTACTTCTTTAAAAGTATTTTTGATAAGATTAATGGGCTTCAGGCTTTCATAGGTTTCCTGAAACTGCTCTTTGAGTAGTTTCAGTTCGGAAGCCTGTTTTATCTCCAGCAACGTAATTGCCTCTGCTAAAATCTCTTTTTTATTCCTCTTCATAACAGTTTCTTGTTTATCATTTGTTCGATGACAGCATTCGTAACCGGTATTTTAATCCACTGGTCTTTGAAAATGTAAAGGAGAGCATACACCACTAAATAAAATCCTGATACTACGAAAAATCCGTAGTACGATTTTCCCAGGGCCTCTCCTATCCATAAAGCGATCCCGACGTTTATGGTAAAGACAAACAATACAACAACCGAGAAAATCGCTAATTGGGTTGCCAAAGATGAAACGATATCTGCAGATTTATCAACAGCCTGAAGCTTTAATAGCTCTACAGAGGTCTTGCCATAGTTCTCCGCTTTTTCAAAAAGCGTTTCAAGAGATGTTGCATTGTTTTCCATAATTTTTCCTTTTTAATAATTAAGTTAACAGGTCCATCGTAAGTCACCGTCAAATATGCCTTAAAAGGTTATACACGTACTTCCTTTTTTGCCTCTTCATACTTTGACTTTCCTTTGGAAACCATTCCTTCCAGGTTATGCTTTGCATCTTCGAATTTTTCTGTAAATGTCTCTACAAGATCTTCGAATTTATCTTTCAGATCATCCAGAGTTTCTTCTCCTTTTCTTCTGATCTTTTTTCTTGTTTTACTTCCTTTGTCCGGAGCAAATAAAACACCTGCGAGGGCTCCCACTGCGGCACCCGCCAATACACCTAATAAAACTTTGTTTGCGCTCATAATTGTTAAAGTTTAAGTTAATTTATCTGTTATCTAAAATTCATACAATCGCGGCCGAAGCAACACGTCTATTCAAAAAAGTCTTCGTCCTCTTCGTCTCTCCAGGATTTCCGGGAGGCTTCTATATTAATCTTCGTTTCTGCAATAGAAGAAAGCTGTTCATCTGCTTCTTTTTCTTCCTCCAGCGTATCCCGTAACAATCCGAGTGCCTCTTCTTCTCCCAGAATTTTGGCAAAAGCACATAAAGTACCATAGGTAGCGATCTCGTAGTGTTCTATTTTCTGGGCAGCCGCTATAATGCCAGCATCCCGTACAACGCCTTCAGGATTTTCCTCCATGATTTCTCCTGCCTCTCTGATCAGTCCTTCCATTGCTTCGCATTTTTTAGCCGATGCTTTTTGATCCATGGAAGCAAATACACTTTCCAGACGATTTACATGCTCCTTGGTAGCTTCCAGGTGTACTGTAAGCGTCTCTGTCAGTTCATCAGTAGTAGCCTGTGCCATTATTTTTGAAAGGGATTTTACCAGGGCTTTCTCTGCCCAATAAATATCTTTCAGGCCATCCATAAACAATTTTCTCAATCCCTGATCCGGAGTGATTTCAGGTTTGGAGGACCTTGATCTTGACACAGTAGTTCTGTTCCGGCCCCCGGTCGTTGTCCGTTTCCGTGCGTTGCTCTTCGTAGCAGGTTTGGATTTTACGGTTGTCTTTCTCATAATATTTTCAATTTTACGATTAATCAATACTTACATTTTTTCACACTTTTCTTTGCATCTGGCAGCGTGCTCCAGGTGTTCATTCAGATCCAGAAGTCTTGAAGAAGCCCAGTCTTTTACTTCCTGGTCATGAGTCTTCTCGACTGCCTTTTCAAATAAACTAATTGCTTCCTTATGACCTTTCACGATCATCGTACAATATTCTTTATCAAATTCTTTTCCTGTGGCAATAGTTAATTTTTTATAAGCCTCTTTAGCCTTATCTGTCGGAGACATAGGGATGGTCACTGATTTACTGCCTGCCAATACCATCAGATCGCTTTGCATTCTCTCATGATCTTCTTCCAGTATTCTCCCTAGTTCCCGGACTTCCGGTAAAGAACCGCTTTCCTGGGCCAATTGACCGAGATGGATCTCTTCCAGGTTTAATTCCGCCGCTTTCACCAAAAAACCGGCATCTTTCAGAAGCTCACGATCATCCAGTGTATTGGCATTCTGCTCTTCAGCAAGCTTTTTAGTATCTACCGGTTTTTCATTATAACCACAGGAAAATACCACCATCATTATGGCTATCCCCAAACACACTCTCACAGTGGTGGGTATAATTATATTGATATTAGTTTTCATATTCCCTTTGTTCAGATTCGATAGTACGTAACAAAGGTGGGTAACCCTTAAGGAGAATGTATTACATTAAATTTTGAAAGTTTTATATAATTCCTACAGAGAAGAACAGCGCTGGAAAAAACAGAATAAGGCTTTATTTTACAGGGAATACAGGGCTTTTAAAAATCACTTTAGCAATCAGCCTGCATTCTGCTCTGGCAACAAAAATGTAAAAACAGCTCCTTCTCCCAAGGTCCCTTCTGCGGAGATAATCCCCCCGTGATTTTCTACTATTTTCTTACAGATTGCCAATCCGATGCCGGTTCCTTTATATTCGGTTACCGGATGCAGCCGGTGAAAGAGGATGAATATATTTTCGGCATATTGCTGTTCAAATCCCAATCCATTATCAGCAATGGAAATTTTATAGTAATTCCGGTTCGGATGTGTCTTGAGCAAAGGATAATCCCGGGCCACTACTTTCTCACAGTTGATACTGACCAGAGGTTGTACATCTGCCCGGCTATATTTAAGCGAATTTCCAATCAGGTTGATCAATAGTTGCTGGATCTGGAAAGGAATGACATTCAGCATCGGTAATTGTACCGATTCGATCCTCGCATTTTTTTCTTCGATCATCTGGGCCAGCTCTTGTTTGGCATTTTCCAGCAAAACATTCAGATCTGTCTGTTCAAATACTTTTTCACCTTTGGTAGTACTGGAGAAAAGTAATAAGTCATCGATGAGCCTTCTCATACGGCTTGCCGCAATATAAATTTTGGCAAAATACTCCTGGGCTGTTGGTGACATTGTAGGAATTTCCTTTTCAGAGATACGGGATATGAACGTTTGTATCTTACGCAGTGGTTCCTGCAGATCATGGCTTGCCACGTGGTTGAACGAAGCAAGCTCTTTATTACTCTGCACCAGCTCACGGTTTCTTTCCTGCAGGGAAATATTGTTAAGATGCTGCTCAGTAACATCGCTGTTGATCCCTATCAGGGTCTTTTTCCCTTTCCGGTCTGTCAGTACTTTCACGATCGACCGGAAATAGCGTAGCTCTCCGTCTTTCCTGATGATCCGGAACAATGCCGTTGAAGATTTCTGTTCATTGGTGGCCTCTTCATTGCTCTCTATAATCAAATGGATATCCTGGGGATGCACAAACTCCAGGTATTTTTTTATACTTGGTTTGAACGACTGAGGCTCACATCCCAGCAAACGATACTGATTATCTGAATAGGTCAGAACACTGCTTTCCAGATCCCACTGCCAGCTGCTGAAATGTCCGATCTCTTCTGCCTGTTTAAACGATTCGGTCGTAATGCTCAACTGTTCATTTGACTTCTTCAGTTTGATAAGGTCTTCATTCATTTTAAAGTAGGAGAAGATAAAAACAACCAGGGGGAAGAAAAATAATAACAAGGTAAAGACCGGTGTAAACGAAATTTCATTTTCATATTTTTTCTGGCGGTCCTTTAGATAGAATTCTTCTCTTTTGAGCATGTTGTTAATCTGCACATCGATCAAATCCATGATCTTTTTCCCTTCAAGCAGATTTTTCTTTAATTCATTCTCTCTGAATGGTCGTACGGCAGCCTTTTCCAAAGAACCTGAAAAAAATTCGAATCTAAGATTGACCAGTCGGTATAGAGAATCCAGGTTTTTTACCTGTTCAACGTTGTTGATATTTAATTTTTTAAGCCGGCCAAACGATTGATCAATATTATGCTGTGAATGAGCAAACGTCTTCAGAAAGACACTGTCGCGGGATAAAAGAAATCCCCGCTGTCCACTTTCAGCATCAGTAAGATAGGTCACCAGCTTTTCCAGCTCTATACGTACTTCATAAGAGTGCGTTACCAGTTCTGCCGATTCTGTTAGTTTTATAGTATGCTTGTATGAAACACCTGATATAAAAATCAGGACCACCAATGAAATCGCAAAGATGTTTTTAAGTAAAAAAGAGGACGTAAAAAGAAGTCTCAGATTCATACATACTTCGATAGAATTTACAAATTCAATATAAAATTATCTCTATTCAATCCTGAGGTCTGGTACTGCAAATTGGTGGTAATTACTTCCGACAATATTTTTTTAAGTGCGCCAAAATCACTCGGTTTTTTAATGTATACATTAGCTCCGCTCACAAATGTTTCTTCAATATCTTCTTCGGAGGAAGAGGTAGAGTAAATGGCAATGGCAATATCCTTTAACCGGTCTATGCGTTTGATCTCTTTCAAACAATCCATTCCGGTTTTCCGGGGCATATTCAGATCGAGAAACAGTACCTGCGGCAAGGTAATATCAGGGCGGCTGAGGTATTCCATTAATTCGACCCCATCGTTCACCGTATGTACCACCGTCTTTATCTTTATTTCCTCAAAGGCGTCTTTAAAAAAGAGACGATCGTCGGCATCATCATCGGCCAATAATACATAAGTAGCTTCTGTCTGCATATCAATTTCTTTTAGTGAATGGTTTAGTAACGTCTGTTATTTAATTCTCCGTCTGCGTAGGATTTCTTCTCTTATTCATAATACGCTGAAAAGCCGTAGGAGTAATTCCTGTTGCATTTTTGAACTGATTGCTGAAATGTGCCACGCTGCTGTAGTTAAGCTTCCAGGCAATTTCGGTAAACGTTAGTTCGGTAGTAGTCATAAGCTGTTTGGCCCGCTCTGTCTTCTGAAGAATTATATAGTTACCGATAGAAGTATAGGTTACTTCTGAAAAAAGGTTATAAATGTACCCGTAACTATGTCCGATTTTATCGGCGAGATACGAGGAAATCTTGGAGGTCGGAAGTTTTTCTTCCATGTATACCATTTCAGTAATCGCATCTTTTATTTTCTGGACCAGAATACTCTTATGACTTTCCACTATCTCAATCCCATATTCATTAAGCCCGCTGCTAAGCTCTTTTATTTTGTCGTTAGGGACATTTTCTTTGATGTCTACTTCGCCAAAACCGCTTACAGAATAATCCAGTCCCAGTTTATCTAATTGTTCTTCCAGGACTTTTTTACAAAGGGCATTGATATTGTATTTAATGTAAAGTTTCATCTTCTTAATTGATCAACTAACTATAAGATAACTAAAGTAAACTCATCCTCTCCATTGTTTCTATCACTCCAATTCCATGTATTTTTTCAAGTTTAATATACATTATAATGTAGTAATAAACAATTCTGAGATTGTTGTTTTTATTTAATTTTGCTCCGCACTTTCCCTGAGTTTACAGCAACGATCAGCATCCGTATAACTACGGTAAGAATCGTTCCTTCATAACTGATAAGATACAGACGAAACACCTGTCGCCACAAAACTCTTAGGAGAGGGACAGGAGATATTCCATATTTTGACCGGACCCATTATTTTTGTCGCTTATATCCGGTTAAAATAAACAGGAGAGCAATATTTTGATAGTATTTTGACAACCGACTAAAAAATAAATATGCTCTCCTGTAATATATTTTGTAAGAAAATTATAACCTCCAGGCAAGACCTGTTCTAAAGAACGTGATGCCTACTCCTGCTTCGGCATACACTGACATATTGCCGGTAAAATAATAGCGGATTCCACCGAATATCCCTCCGTCAGGACCTACAGAAGTCGTTCTTTTGTCAGGATAATCTCTTCTCCAGGTACCAGGCTGACCAGTTCCCCATCCTTCATAGATCTGGGTTTCGCTCGACAGGGAGGTTCTTACACCTACTAAGGCACCCGCATACAAATCGTATTTAGGTCCCCAACCGATCAAACGATTGAAATGGTATTCTCCTCTTCCCAAAAAGAACAAATTGACCATGGAATAATTGGAATGCTGATAATAACCGTCTGTCTGATAAAGATCGTGTTTGCTTGCAAAAACATTCATTGCAAATTGCCCTCCGATCGTGATATCATTCCAAAACGCTTTTTGCAAAGAGACCGATAACGTAGGAACCTGAATTCTGCTCGTTGCATTATTATAACTCCAGGTATAGGTACTGCTGTACCGACCGGCGTTAAAACCACGATAATCTCCAAAAAATCCGACACCAACATCCAGGATAAAATCCCCTTTGGTAGTAGCCGCATCCTGAGCCTTCACAGATTGCATTGCTAACACAGAAAATGCAACCAAAAAATAACATATTCTTTTCATCATCTAAAGTAAGTTTAATTTCAGGTTCAAAAAATAGTAATTTATCCTCAATTTCTACTTCACAAACCGGTGTTTTTTTAATAACATTTTAAATTTAACAGGTACAAAGATGGGATCGAACCTAAAGGGAAACATTACACAACTTTGAAAATCATTTATACAATTCCCATTTCCCTGAAACATTTTAAAAGTAAAAAAATGACTAACCAATTAATTGTCAAAGCCTACTAAAACCAGTCTCCCGGAGTGTTTTCATTCTCCGGTTTTTTCATGTTTACTTTTCTTCCTCTACCCTAGCAGTTATTTCTTTCTGTCCTGTTTATACTAAAATCCTGTCTATTAACTTCCTGCATTTTTTATTCTTTAGCATTCATAATTCAAATCCATAGGAAGTTTTTATAGTGTATAAAAACAAGTCTATCACTCAACCGGTTATACTCGTTATAATTTATTTTTGATCCTGTCAATGACCACTGTCGCCAGAAAAGAGATCGTACCTCCAATCATACATTCGAGAAAACGAAGTCCTGCAAAAAAAACGATGTCAAGATCGGAATATCCGTGAGTGGTCACTCCCACGATCAGGATCGTGATACAGGCTATTTTCAGAGTACCGTCCCACTTAAGCAAAATAATACAACTACACACAATCAGCAGTGCGATCATGATCGACAGGACAAGCTGGCCTATCAACGCAATAAATACCGCAGCCACTACTGTACCGAGCAAAGTTCCAAGCAAACGGTCTTTCAGCAAATTCCTGGAATTATCAGGCAGTTCGTCAAAAACCACAATGGCTGTGGCGGCACACCACATTCCGCTCACATAATTATCGGTCAGTCCAAGCCAGAGACTAATACCATACCCCACAAAAAAGGTAAATATCACGACCGAAGTCAGTGTCACTGCTTTAATAATGAATTCAAAATTAAATGGTTCTGTATTTTTAATTGGTTCGTCCGGCGTCATAGAACAGAGACAATTATATTTTTGTCAGAAGAATTGATGAATTCTAAAGATAAACAATCGCTGCTGAATCCCTTTACAATCTTTCGGAGAAAATTATATGCAATCTCCTTCTCTCCTCTGGTACCGGAGTTCTAAACAAGTACCCCGGAACTAATTTGCCGGTATATTGTTGAGAGTTTACAGGTTAACGGAATTTTTATAGAAGATCCAGACTGACGATCAGTTCTATATAAATTCAGGATATTATGTTTTAAAAGAGTTGCGACAAGCAACTATAGCATACCTGAATTTTTTATACGCCCGTAACCATTTTTATCAAAGACAGAATTTTAACCTATACAAGTATGTACAAACTAGAAACCCTTCTGACCCATTTCCGTTTTTTCGAGGGAACCCACACCAAAGAGATCTTTCAGGTAGAATGGTATAAATTATTTGAGAATGAAGACAACTCCGAATCTTATGGGGTTTGTTTTACAGAAAAGGAACTGGACACTTTTCTCCTTTTCATAAAAGACTCGTTGAATTTCACCACCCCTTCCCATTCCGCCTGCGACAGTGAAAATACTCCCCGCTGCGGATACAATGACCGGAAACCCATACAGGCTACACAACCGATGAATATACTGCTGCGCAGAAAACCGCTGATCACACACCGGGACAATACCTTTTTCCCCTGCATGGACATAGAGTTGCTGAATAACAGCGGAGAAATAAATCACGAGCTTGAGCTTCCGTTCGATCTGATCGGCAAAATAATTGAAAGTAAAAAATCGATTGAAGCCTTCGATCATTATGAATAATCAAAGCATTGCACAACCTTCTATACTCTATGAACTACCAATTTGACTGGGACAGGATACTATTCAACGGCTTGCCGTTGCACTTCTTACTGGAAGTAGCTTTCCGGTCTACAGTCATGTTCATCACCCTTTTAATAGTACTGAAGCTCACAGGGAAACGTGGGATCAAACAGCTCTCTGTCTTTGAGACAGTGATCATCATCTCCTTAGGCTCTGCCGCCGGAGATCCCATGTTTTACGAAGATGTAGGACTCATCCCTGCCGTAGGAGTATTCATCATGGTACTGCTTATTTACCGGGCCGTTACCTGGCTTACCGGGAAAAGTTCCTGGTTTGAAAAACTGGTAGAAGGCGAAACCGAATGCCTGGTAGACGAAGGAAAATTCTCTCATAAAAAATTTCAACGGGAAAGTCTCTCTCAGGAAGAATTTTTTACAGAACTCCGGGTCCGGAATATTGAACATCTAGGCCAGGTAAGAAGGGCATACCTGGAAACTACCGGAGAGATGAGTATCTACTACTACGACACAGAAGAGATCAACTATGGATTACCGATCATACCAGAACTTTTTTCCGTAAAAAATATCTATATCCATGAATCGAATATATACAGTTGCGCCCGCTGTGCCTATACCCAGTCTCTCGCCACCGGCCCACACATCTGCCCGGTATGTCGGCACAATGAATGGGTTCTTTCTATTAACACCAAAAGGATCACCTGATTTTCAGCAGCATATTTATGCTTTCGGATGTACCGGCAGGGAAAAATAAAAAACAGCTCCTTCTTTTACTTTCCCTTCTGCCCATACCTTCCCTTGATGCCTGGAGATAATTTTGTGGACAGTCGCCAATCCTATTCCGGTTCCTTCAAAATCATTTTTATGATGCAGACGCTGAAATACATTAAATAATTTAGCGCTGTATTTCATATCAAAACCGTCTCCGTTGTCTTTTACATAAAAAATATAGTCTTCCTCCCGACGCTCAGCTCCTACCTCAATAATACTTTCGTCTTTCTTACTGCTGTATTTTACAGCATTTGAGAGCAGGTTCGTCCATACCTGGCGAAGCAGGGATGCTTCACCAGATATCTCAGGAAGATCATGAATATGAAACGTTAACTTTCTACCGGACTCTGATTCCCGGAGACGGCTGCAAACCTCTTCCACCATCTGCTTCATTGCCACTGGCTTTACGGTCAGCTCTTTCTTTCCCATTTTAAAGAACTCAAGCAGCCCTTCGATCATATTTCTCATTTCGGAAACATTCCCCTTCATCCGTCCTGTAATTTCCATCGCCTCTTCGTCCAGGAGTTTTCCGGCATAGTCCTCGTTCAACAAGTACAAGTAATTACTAATCGCCCTGAGAGGAGCCTGAAGGTCGTGGGAAATAGTATAGGAAAAAGCTTCAAGATCCTTGTTGACGATTCTCAACTCTTCTGTACGGTCCCGCACCCGTTGTTCCAGTTCCTGATAGACCTGTACATTTTCCAGGGTTACGGCGGTAATATCTGCCAGGGATTGCAGCATTTTTATCTCTTCTTCCGATGGGTGGTAAGAGTCTGCCCAGTAGCTTCCTATCGCCCCGATGGGATCTATGGTACGGATCGGAACCATCAGAAGGCTTTTAACAAAAGTAGGGCGGTAAGCATCTACAGGAATACGGTCATCCTGATAAATATCCTCGATCACTGCCGGCCGGCGGTTCATCATACTCCAGCCACTGATACAGGTATTCATGGGAAAACGCTGTCCTTTCCACAAAGGACCGATGGCCTCCTCGTCTACATAATAGCATAGCTCTTTTTCTTTCAGGACAAACGTGGCTCCGTCTGCTCCCGCCAGCTTTCTGGCTGCTGTTCTTACTATTTTTGTCACCTGGTCAAGATGCCGGGCCAAAGACAGTTCCTGTACTGCATTTACCAGAATATCCAACCGGGACATTCCTGGGTCTTGTTTACTGATAGGTTGCATATTCTCCGTGTTCAAGTTAACACACTTAATACGTCATTATTTCTATTTTCCTCCCTACCGCCCCGGAAAGTCCCTTCAGTTCTCAGAGGATCCGTACCGGCTTCTTATTCTCATCAATGGCTACAAACGTAAAAGTTCCCGTAATCGCTTTTTCACGTTCATCCGAATACATTTGTTCTATGTATATCTCTACTTCTACTTTCAGACTGGTATTTCCCAGCGTTACAACTCTGCCGATCAGCTCGATCAGGGTTCCTGCCGGGATCGGTTTTTTAAAATCAATCTTATCGCTCGACATGGTCACCATTCTTAGGCGGCTGAACCTTGTGGCTGTGATAAATGCCACTTCGTCCATCATCTGCATCGCCGTTCCGCCAAACAACGTATCGTAGTGATTGGTCGTATTAGGGAATACGGTCTTAAAAACCCTTGTCTCTGATTTTTCTATTCTTTCGTTCAACTCCATTTCATTATCCTTTATTCTTCAATCTACACAAATTAAGAAGAGAATAAAAATTATTCTCCCGGCTTCTCCCAATAGTTGTTCCGAAGCAATCTGACACCACTAAAAACCACGGTACCATTGGTCTGGCAGATTGAGACGTACATTATTTTTATGTAAACCTGTCACCAGAATCCCTTCTAATCCTTATCTTTGCAGGCTGGGGCAATCATTCAACGATACAAAATCATAAATTTAAGAGCATTATGAGACACTCCTTCTTACTATTTTTTTTTCTGACAATCACTGTTACGCAATTGTATGCCGTCAGACCATTTATTACGGATGATGCAAGAGTGGTCGGTTACAGACTGGCGCAGTGGGAGTCCTGGTTTCGTCTGGACCGGTTCTCAGGACAACAGTGGCATATGCTGGCATATGGTCCGTCCAAAAGACTGGAAGTGACGGCCGGAGCGGTGTTCGGATATGATAAACCTAAAAACGAGCACACCGAATTTTCCTATGCCATGCCTTTGATCCAGGGGAAATTTTTGCTCCGGAATTATGAACCCAACAAGCCTCCCGGAATAGGACTCGTAGCCGGTACCTTTCTGCCCGGAGGCAAAGGAGCATTTGTACCACAAGGATACGGAGCATTCGGGTTTCTGATCATTTCCCAATGTCTCGGAGAAAATGAAAGAGTTTTGATCCACGGAAATATCGGAGCAAACTATTTATATATTAACGATGAAAATCAATTCATTTCTACCTGGGGGTTTGGGACTCAGATAAGAACTTATAAAGGACTCCATTGGGTAGGAGAGCTATTTTCGGGAGATCCTTACATCCCCGGTACAGGATTGGCCTACCAGACCGGATTTCGGCATTTTATCAGTGAACTTATCCAGATAGATGCCACGATCGGGCAAGGCATCGCCGGTAAGAACCAGATGCCTTTCTGGGGAAGTATCGGAGCCCGGTTTGTGACAACGAAATTTCAAAAGAAAAATTCAAACCGTCAATCCCTGTAATAATAATTCAGAGGCGGGGAAAGAGATCCGATCATTTTCCCCCCGATTAAAAATCAACCGGGAAACAGTTTAATGTACTCCTGTCTGGTCGGGGGACCAAGCCAGACTGTGAGACCAGCCAGAATTAAATACGTTCTCAGAAAGAGGATCATTGTTCGTTTTTGCTTATATTCATGGTGTGAATACCTTTTCAGAAGCTATACAAATTGTTGCCTGAGGAGAGAGAAAAAGGTTCTGATCACAGAAAACACGAATGTATGAAACCATCCTGTTATTTAAAAAAATATTGTTTTACGCTTGTCCTCCTGGTGAGTTTTCTGGGTGCACACAGTCAAGATACCAGTCAAAAAGGAGCTACCGCATCCAACGCTAAAATGAAAATAGAAATATGGAGTGATGTAATGTGTCCGTTCTGTTACATGGGCAAACGAAATTTTGAAGCGGCCCTGGAGAAATTTCCTCACCGGGATCAGGTAGAGATCGTATGGAGAAGCTTTCAGCTTGCACCCGGTCTGAAAACACAACCGGGGAAAAATATACACCAGTTTCTGGCAGAACATAAGGGGATAAGCCTGGACCAAGCTACCAAAATGAACGAACAGGTAACTATAGCGGCCAGGCAATCCGGGCTGGTCTATAACTTTGACAAATCCGTAGTAGCCAATTCATTCAACGCGCACCGTTTTACTCATTTTGCCAAAGAATACGGCAAACAGAACGAAGCAGAAGAACTTCTCTTCCGGTCTTATTTTACCGACGGAAAAAACATAGACGATTATCCGACTCTTCTTCAGTTAGGCTCAGAGATAGGATTAGATACGACAGCACTACGGACAGCGCTTGAAAACGGGCGCTATGCGGAAAATGTAAAAGCCGATATTGACGAAGGACGGCAAGCAGGTCTGCGGGGAGTCCCTTTTTTTCTCTTCAATAAAAAACATACGGTATCAGGGGCCCAGGAAAGCAGTACTTTTTTAAAAACACTTGAGAAAGCTTTCAACGAGTGGAAAAAGGAAAACACCAAAACAAACTAAGCGAACCGCAGCGTGTATCATGGTACAGCGCCAGACTGTAAACTGGTCAGACCAAAGATTGTCAAGTTGGTGCAGTCAGATAATTCTGCCGTATAAATAATTTCCTGAATATGCTCTTTAAATAGTAATAATCGTTAAAGAGCATATTCTAGTTATCTATTCCCTCAACTTATTTTAAACTATCCTTCCCTGGAAATTTCAGCGTTTAATAAGCATTAATAATATTACATCGTTCTCGCGCAGCGCTATTTTTTTTGAGAACAAACCGGAAGCAGAAATTTTCACTTCCTCTGTCAGCACCGGCAATCCATCACTCTGTTTTTTGATCTGCTCTTCCTGAGCTTTGGTAAGCTGAGCAGGCCTGTTCATGAAAAGATAGGTCGTATAAGGATCGTTTGCCTTATACCCGACCTTATAAAGCTCCAGACGGTATTTCCCTTTGGGGATCCCGGCTATTTCAATTGAAACGTTTCCTTTCGGTTTTGCCGGCAGATCACGGATATAATAACGCTGATTGTTAACAGAGTCTCCCGGATGTGTATGGGTAAAATCCCAGTAAAGCAACTGGAGATCTCCTGCTGCATTTTTACAGATCCAGGAAGCACTATCTGTAGTATGCAGTTCCGTCGGTCCGAGTTTATTTAAAAACGAATACGCATGAAACACAGGTTTCTTGATGCCCTGGTAATTCATCAAACCAAACCCTCCGTGAAAAGGAGTAAACCTTGGTCCTGCTTCTTCAAAAATATCCGTGAATACCCAATACGACATAGAGTTTACGTTGTGCTCTACCTGTTTCATTTTTTCCAGCACGTACGCTGCCTGGTGATAGCTGTCATGAATCGGATCGGCGGGGGTATAGGAAGAACTCCATTCCGTATAATGAAGTTCTAAATGAGGCATGGCAGATTTTACAATCTGATCGTGTGAACGTAAAACGTCGCCACTGACAGCCGAAGGATCTTTGTCCAGGATAGTACCCATCTGACCATATTCATCCAGGTATCCTTCTTTTACTCCATAGGTATGAGTACTGATGAAATCCAACGGCACCTGATGAGTATCGCAAAATTCAATCGTTTCCGGAACCCAGGCAGCTCCTGCCGTAGCAGGGCCTCCTACTTTATAGTGTTTATTCACACTTTTGACAGCTTTTGCGGCATACTTATACAATTGAAAATACTCTTCCTGAGTGCCGGTCCAGAACCAGGGGGATAAATTTGGCTCGTTCCAGACTTCGAAGTACCAGGTTTTCACTTCTTCCTCTCCATAACGTTCTGTAAAATGGAGGGTGAGATTCCGGATCAGACTTTCCCATTTTTCATACTCTTTTGGAGGGGTTACGTTTCCCTTCCACCAGAAAATCGTTTGTGGTCCGCTGGCGAGTGCTGCCGGCATAAATCCTAATTCAACAAACGGCTTCATCCCGATGCTTAAAATATAATCGTACAATACATCCACGTATTGATAATTATATTCCGGATTCCCGTTTTGATCCTCCTTGTAAATTCCCATATCATCGGTCAGCAATCCGTGCATACGGATATACTTAAATCCACATTCTTTTTTCAGGATCGCGAGTTGCTGCTGCCAGTCTGCTCTCAATCCTTCGTTTGCCCGGCCTGCTCCTACACATTCTTTGAACATAGTAGTGAATGGTCCTTTCACTTTTCTGACATCTGCCGAAATAATTCTTTCCTGTTGTCCGGAATGCTCCGTATGGGATGACTGCGCCAATGCTCCCGTGGTCAGAAGGATCCCTAAAATGCCGTACAAAAATCGTTTCCTATGCATATCTGTTCAATTATACTATTCCTTGTTATTCCGATACTATTTCTCCATAGAGGACACCTCTTCCTCCTGCCCCTATATATACTCTTCCATAATGACGGGGATCACCGGCCATCGTCCCGACCGTGTTTCCAAACCTGGTCTGATCATCGTTTATCCTGGTCCAGCTTTTCCCCATATCATCGGAGCGGAACAATCCTTTGCTCCCTTTCACTTCTCCGAAAATAAAAATGGCCGGATACGTTTCCCCGGGAGCTGCTTTGCCAAAGGTTACCAGATGACAAGCGGTTACCGTAAGTACCTGTTTAAATTTTTCTCCTTCATTTTTCGAATACCATAATCCTCCTGCTCCGCAAGCCGCCCAGACATGTCCTTTCTGACCGAATACAGCCTCTATGTTCCCCTCTCCTTTTCCAACGGCGGAAGAATAGTAAGTAAAAGCCTGTCCGCTGTCTTTGCTTACAAATACAGTCCCGCTGGAATTTTCTTTTGCATAGAACCGGTAAGGGTTTACTTTATCCGCAGCCGGTTTTACATTCTCTGAAATCCCCCCGGTACATTTCTTCCAGGTTTTTCCAAAATCAGCAGAAACAAAGACTCCTATTTTATCGAGCGACCATATAATTATTTTTGCATTTGAAGAAATGGCGATCGCACCGGCACTGGTAAGTCTCTTGGCCGGCTGTGCCGGAAACTCGTGCCAGTTCATCCCTCCATTCAAGGAATAGGAAGCAATAGAAGTGTCGCCTTTGTCATGCGTTCTTACCATCACTTCCGGCTTTTCGGCAGCGAAATCAATACTTCGACAAGTTCCTTTATGAGGGCTGTGTTCCCCCTGTGGCGGCGACACGTTCAGGTCATGGTGTACAAAACCATCAATATCTCCGAGGGCTGTCACCAGCAATGGACCGGAAGGAGGACTTTTTATTTCCAGTGCCGCAGTTTCTTCAAGTCCTGCATTTTCAAACATCCAGGTAGTAGCCTTTCCTTCAAAGGCATTCATAAAGTTGCTGCATATGTATACTCCATAGCCGGTGACAAAGATCGCCCGGTTTGGTTCAAAAGGATCTATCTTGACATCACTGGTCCAGTGTGGCTTATGGCCATGCCCCGCATAAGGAGCTTTGGAATGATCAAACAAGGCCTTGTAATCGGTGGAATATTCCTGCTGATACAGTACACTTTTCCAACTCTTCCCTCCGTCTGACGAGACGTACAGTTCATCTCCCGGCCACCACCGGCAGGTAGTAGCTACAACCAGTTTTTCAGGATCCTCCGGATGTACGGATACTCCTGCATACCCGCCCATGGAAGCTGGCGCCGGCGTAATGTTTCTCCATACACCGGCTTTAAGATGATATTGATATACAGCTCCGTTCAGCACATGATTCCCCGGAAATGGGAGTTCATAATCTCCGTCTGCCGAAACAGTATTCGTATAGGCTACATACATATAATCTCCGGAAATGGAGACCCGGTTAGCGACACAGGACATGGGTACAGTCGCTTTGGTCTGCGTACTATCCAAAGGCTTCGGAGCCAGTTGCAGCGGCTGTCCGGGAATTGGTTCCCAGGATTTTCCACCATCCGTACTCCTGTAAATAGAAGGAGCGAAACCACCCTTTGCCACATGATCGTATACTCCTACGTAGATCAGAGGAGTAGGGCTACCGGATACACCGGATGTTTTATGAAACTCCACGAAGCTGATACTTTTTCCGGGAAATGCCTCCACACGTTTCCATGTCTTTGCATAATCTTCACTTTTCCAAAGTCCGTCTTTCTGAGCTCCCAGGTACAAAATATTATTTTTATTAGGATCGATCCGCAGGCGTTCTCCCGCCCCACGCCCCGGCGTATTCCCTCCTATCTTGAACGGAAGTTTTACCGATGACCATGTTTTTCCCTTATCGGAAGAACTGTATACGGAACCTGTTTCTGTCCACCAATTCTGGTAGTACAACCCGCTGAGGATATATACTCTTCCGGGATCCGAAGGATCTGTAGCAATGCTAAGGTTACCCATATCATTCCCATTGTCAAAACCGTCTGTAATAGAGCTCCAGCTTTTCTGTGCCTCATTCCACCGGTACGAGCCCCCTATATCCGTACGGGCATACAACAGATTTTTTTCTGTTTCGCTGAACTGAACTCCGGGAACGTATCCGCCACCACCCACTACTACCGGCTTCCATAAATATTTCTGAGATTTCTGACCGAATAAGAACGTACAGGGAAGTAAGATCAGTACCAATAGTCCCAATGCTCTTTGCTTCCGTCTGGTAAAATATTGATTGTTTTTTGTGTTCGTGTTCATCTCGTATTTCTTCAGGTTATTCTCTTTATACATCCTCTGATTATTTTATTTCCAGTACAATAATTGACTTCGAAGGTATGTTCATGTTGATCGTATTTCCGTTCAGCGACATCGCCGAGAAACCGGTTATTTTCACCAGTTCCGGCTCTTCAAATGTGTTATGTGCCTGCAACGAAGGGGCAGTAAGAATTTCCCCGGTCACCGTTCCCGGTTGTTGTTTCCCTTTGAGCTCGCATTCAAACGGAATGTTTCGGACCGGATCCAGGTTTACAATACTGATATGTACCACACCATCTTCAGTGCTGGAGCAGGAAACATTTAAGGCAGGAAACCCTGTATCGCCCAGTACCGGAGGGTCAGAAGAAAACTCAGAAGGTATGAGCGCAGCCTCCTGATGTACCTTGAACAGATCAAACACATGATAGGTGGGCGTCACGATCATTTTTTCTCCCGAAGTAAGGATGAGCGCCTGCAGTACATTGACCGACTGAGCGAGATTGGCCATTCTGATCCGGTCAGCATATTTATTAAAAATATTTAGCGTAGAAGCCGCTACAAAAGCGTCCCGGAGAGTATTCTGCTGATACAGGATCCCCTTATTTTCTCCCTGGTCTGCGTCGTACCATGTTCCCCACTCATCCACCATTAGGCCTACTTTCTTCTCCGGATCGTATTCATCCATGATCTTAATGTGTTTACTGATCAGAGTATCGATCCGCAGTGCCTGGTGCATTGTTTCCAGGTATTCTTTTTCTGTAAACTTCAACGCAGATCCCTTATCAGTCCAGTCTCTGACCGTATAATAATGAAGCGACAAACCATGCATTTTAGTACCGGCTTCCTTCATAAGTGTCCGCGTCCAGTCGTAGTCATCTCCTGAAGCACCACAGGCAATCTTAACAACCTTTGTACCGCTATAGTCATGGCAAAAGGTGGAATAATGCCGGTACAGATTCGAATAATAGCCGGCCGTCATTTCACCTCCGCAACCCCAGCTTTCATTTCCTATTCCCCAGAATTTTACGTTCCACGGTTTGTCTCTCCCGTTTTTCCGCCGTAGTTCGGCCATCGAGCTTTTGCTATCCGAGTTGACATATTCTACCCATTTTGACATTTCCTCTACCGAACCGCTGCCTACATTGGCACTAAGGTATGGTTCGGTACGGATCAGTTCACAAAAGCTGAGAAATTCATGCGTTCCAAAACTATTGTCTTCCACTGTACCGCCCCAGACGGCATTGATGATCTTTTTTCTCCCGCTCCTTGGTCCTATGCCATCCATCCAATGATATTCGTCTGCAAAGCATCCCCCGGGCCATCGCATATTCGGAATATTTATTTTTTTAAAAGCTGCGATGACATCTTTTCGTATCCCATTCGTATTGGGGATCCTGGAATTTTCTCCCACCCATATACCATCGTAAATACATCTGCCTAAATGCTCTGAGAAATGACCATATATATGTTTGCTGATCTTATATTTTCCCGAGTCGGGATATACAATAAGTTTACACCCGGGAGTTTCCTTTTCGGCTTTGATCATAGCGGAGCCTGTAATCAGAAAAAAAAGGATCCGTACGAAGGTATTAATAGTTTTCATACGAGTTCCAGTAATGACTGTTGACATATGGTTTAGGTTATGGGATCCCTGGAAAATTAATGTGATTTACTTTCCTTCTTCTACTGCTTTCATGATCGTCCGGATCAGCTCAGGACTGTATTGTTTTCCTGTGGCCCGGACGAAAAGACCGCTTAAAAAACCGGTGTCCCAGTAAAACGGGATCAGTCCATTCTTAGCCATCGAGCGGGTCACATAATATACCCAATAATTCCTGTATTCCTGATGTGCCTTATTCATCGTATTATTCCCAAAGCTACGTCTGGCGGCTGCATATTCTCCTACCAGAACCGCATATCCTTTATCGACATAAGTTGTTTTCATTTTGAGAAACTGATTGTCAGCCCATTCTTCATTTGCCCAGGTTTCTGTTTTGGACGGATCGGTTGCATTTTTCCCCCACTGGATAACATTGCTCTGTTCATTCAGGGTGAAATTATAAGGGTCGTAATAATGTACTTCGATCATCAAGCGCTGCGGAGTAGGATCGGCAGGAATTTTCAGAAAATTCACACAATGATCAATGTTGGTGTTAAATCCCTGGATCACGAGATGCCGGTAGGTATTCCGCCCTCCCGTAGAGCGGACCGTTTTGACAAATAATTCGTTGAAGCCGTTCTGAACAGTATAATATTCTTCGGTAGGAGTCCCATAGTCTCCGTCTCTCATTACTTCATTGGTTCCGGCAAAAAGCAGGTGATCGTTATAATCACGGAAATGAACAGCGATCTGTTTCCACATGATCGCAAACCGGTTATTGACATATTTTTGTCTTGCATAGGTAGGCTGCATCCATCCTCCATCCCAATGGATATTTATGATGGCATACATATCATTCTTCAGAACATAGTTTACCACTTCTTCCACTCTTGCCATCCATTCTGCTTTGATAAGATAGTTGGAACTATCGGAAAAAACACTCCAGGCGACCGGAATACGCACGGCATTAAATCCGGCAGCTTTTACAGAATCTATCAGGCGTTGGTTAGTTTTAGGATTTCCCCAGGCAGTTTCTCCTCCGATGGCTTCGAGGGTATTGCCTAGATTCCAGCCAACTTTCATTTCGGCTGCCAGTTCGATCGGGGTAAGTTCCCGCATTCCTTTCTTGTCCGGAGCAATACTGTCCCTGCTATTTTTGGCCAATCCTGCCTCCGCAGCCTGTATTATCTCCGGGGAGAGCAACAACATACCCATTATTAGTAAGATATTACAAAGCGTCACTATTTTAAGGTACTTCATGAGATAAGTTATTTAGAGTGTCTATTCATTTTTTAGATTATTTTAAGATACAAGATGCCCGATACCGGATTCCAGAGAGGTAAGAATATTCTGCAACAATTTTAGAAACTCCTATATCTATGCTTGTATCTGGCATCTCCAATCAGGGAATCGTATTAAATTTAATCCGGGATAAGGAAATACCTATATATTAATAAACTGATTTTCAAAAAATTAAAACCAGTCACGGGCTCTCATCCGGAATAAATCTAAGCAGTTCGTCTTATGAAAATTGGTTTTCAGACGAATTATTGCTGAAAAACAACTCCGGCAATTGGGTTTTTGATGTATTTTAAAGTAGAATTATACCATTGATAAATCACTTAATAAACTTCAAAAAACCACTTTCAGGTCTTTTTTAAGTAGAACAATACTAGCGGATGAAACGATTGCTTTTGGCATCCATTTTATTTCTGACAAGCTTCCTCTCCTTAACGGCCCGGGAAACGTTGCTGATCTCAGATCACTCCGACGACTATTTAGTTTCGAATGAAACAATTGTTTTTTATAAAGATCCAACCGGGAGATTGGCACCTAAAGACATTCTCTCCCGGAGTTTTTCGTCTCTTCCTCTGCACCTGGAAGCTCCGGATGCTAAAACGGCTAACTTCTGGCTCCGGTTTAAAATTTCCAATACTTCTTCCCGTCCAAAATGGCTTCTGGAAATACTGGATTTCGGAATTCAGCAGGTCGCATTTTACGATATTCACAGAGATTCACTGATCGAAACCGGGTATGCTGTTCCCTTTTTTCAAAGAGTATACGCACATAAAAACTTCGTCTTTGACCTTTCCATCCCTCCGGGAGAAACAAGGGAATACCTGGTCAAAGTTGCTTCCTCTTCCTCCTTCGGACCGGTAATGAAGATCCGGACTTCTGAATTATTTATTTCGTATGCAAACAAAGAATACCTGCTGCTTGGCTTTTACTATGGATTACTCATCCTGATCGCTTCTTATAATTTATTTCTGTTTATAAGCATCCGGGATAACACGCATTTGTATTACATCTTTTATGTAGTTTCCATCGGTTTGCGATCGCTTCAGGGGGACGGACTGGGATTTCAGTACCTGTGGCCTTCTTTCCCTGTACTGAACGAATGGCTGGGCATTGCTCCTCCGTTATTATTGCTCAGCTTTTCTGCCTATGCCATCTCCTTCTTAGAGCTACGGAAACATTATCCTACGTATTACAAAATCATTCTGACCCTGACCGGGCTTTATTTTCTGCTCTTCCTTGCCGATATCTTTTATGACGTGCCATATCTGCAGCTTATCTATCTTATTCCTTTCCTGGTGATCTACAGTATTGCCATCATCATTTACCGGAAGGGGTACAAACCTGCCCGGTTTTTCATTGTAGGATATTCGCTTCTGATCCTGAGCCAGATCGTATACTTTGCAATTACCAGAGGGCTACAGTTGGAAAACGAAATAATCATTCTGCTCTTCGTATACAGTCTCAATATCGGATTTGTAACAGAGGTTTTCATTTTTTCCATCGCCCTGGCGGATAAGGTAAGGCTATTCAAAAAAGAAAAGGAAACAGCCCTTCAATCCATGATCGACCAGTTAAAGATCAACGAGGAGCTTAAAGATAAGATCAACCGTGAACTGGAACTCAAGGTTTCAGAAAGAACCCGTGAACTGGAGGAAGCAAAAATAAAACTGCAGGAACAAGCGGATCAGATAAATACGATGAACCGGTTTCTTGATCTGGAAAATCATAAATTAAAAAACGATGTAAAAGAGATTAACCGGGAGCGTGGATTGTTAAAAGCCTTGTCGTTTGAGGAATTTACGCAAACTTTCCCGGACGAAAGTACCTGCTACCGGTTTATCGAAGAACTGAAGTGGGGCGATCATTTTTCCTGTCATAAATGCGGGCATCCGAAATTCCTCAAAGGAAAAGATCTGTTTGCCCGGAAATGTACCAAATGCAATTACATTGAAACTATTAAAGCCAACACGATCTTTCACAATCTGAAATTTCCTATAGAAAAAGCATTTCAGCTAATATACCTTACTCTTCTCACGGAAGAAGAGATCAGTACCTATGAGCTCGCCCGCTTATTGGAGCTTCAGCAAAAAACCTGCTGGTCTTTTCGCCAGAAAATAATGGATAAGATCCGGAAGGAACGGATAAGCAAAAAAGACCTGATCGAAAAAGGATGGAGTATCCTGATCAGGGAATAACTTTTTTTCGGTGAAAATGCCCCCTTGTCTGGTCAGAGGAGCAGACAAGGAGACTGATATACTTTGCTGTATCTGGCTCTAACTGCTTTAATTATTTCACCTGCTGGCTGGTCGGGGGACCAGCCAGGATAATCGTCAAGAGCATCTCTGAACCAACGGATCAGCCAGAGCCAGTATAGAAACCGTACTGTTGAAACAACAGTACGGTTTCTATTTCTCTGCTTCCTGGATCAGCATCGGGGTCTTCCCATTGGTGATGATGACCTTGGTATTCTGCGAATTGGAAAGTTCCCGGAAGGCCTCGATGGATTTATACTTCAGCATATTTTCATTGAGCGATTCGTCTACGATCCGGTTATACTCCTTGATCCCTTCTGCTTCGATCTTTTTACGTTCGGCCTCGCTTTTCTCACGGTTCAGCACAAATTCCATTCGCTGGGCTTCCTGCTCCGCTTTTAGTTTATCTTCGATGGCTTGGGTCAGGCCTTCCGGAAGACGAAGACTTTTCAGCAATACCGCATCTACGATAAAACCTCTTTTGCCAAGATATTCGGTCATTTTAAACGCAATGGCTTTTTCGATCTCTTCCCGTTTCCCTCCTGAGTGCATGTCTTTGGCGAAGTAGCTGGCCGTTACATCCGCTGCTGCCGAACGAAGAACATTCGTAATAATCGTTCTGCTATTATCCAGTCCAATGTTGGAGATCACACTCTGCACGGAATCCGGCACGATATGAAACAGAATAGATAGTTGTGTGGAAATACTCAATCCTTCTTTGGAAGGCAGAGCTTCCAGGTTTACCTCATGGTTCACTACCCTGATCGGCACTTTTAAAAACCGGGTAGTAAAAGGATTGACTCCATACGAACCTGGTTTATATATCCGGGATTTAAGCTTTCCCATTTTCTGCTTCACTCCCACTTCTCCGGGACGTACGATCCTGATGCAGGAACTGAACAATAAGGCGACAAGGCAACCAAGAAGAAAACTTTTCATATATGTTTTTTATTTTTTAAGAATACTACTGTAAAAAAGCCTCCTATGGCTCCTATAACAAAAATAAAAAAAAATCGGAGCTTTCCTAGACTCACACTACTTGTTTCAGAGCGGCTCTGTGTTTGATCGCAACAAGAATAATAGGATTTTTTATTATACCAGCTCTTAATCGTTTAGAGTTCAGAATCTAAAGTGTTTTGAATTTAAACACTCTGAAGATACCCTTTCATTAAAAAACACTAACCCAGATTAATATCAAAAAAGTTAAGCCGGGAAAAATGGGCACACCAAAATACAGCCTATTCTCAACAGAGTATAATTTATTTACAGCACCACATAAGTACTCCGGTAACGGCGAAAGACTCTTTC
Organism: uncultured Chitinophagaceae bacterium; assembly: GCA_964437245.1. Taxonomy (GTDB): domain Bacteria; phylum Bacteroidota; class Bacteroidia; order Cytophagales; family Cytophagaceae; genus JANYCO01. The sequence continues at coordinate 6,149 of CAYTGJ010000026.1, read as the reverse complement.
TTTATTATGACTACAGCGTGCTTATTCTACTGACGAGCTGCTTGTGAGACACAAACAACTCCTTTTTAAGAAGGTCAGGAATTGACAAACAGCTTACTGATTTTTTTACGTTCGCCCACGATCCATATAATATCGCCCCACTCAAATACCAGATCCGATTTAGGATTGAGGACCCTGTTATTGCCTCGTTCTACTCCTACGATAAGTCCGCTGGCACGCTCCCGTATCCCGGAATTCCGGATACTGATCCCTTTCAGCTTCGTATGTTCGTCTACAATAATTTTCTGCAGAGAAATATCTTCTATATTGCCGGCATCCGGATCTACCACTTCCTCCAATTCAAAGACCGGCTTGAATACCTGCATCTGTTCATCCGTGGCAATCACACCGATGTGATCAAACGGAAGCAAAATTTCTTTCCCTCCGGGTGTATTGATAAGCTTATCTCCTCTCTTGATATAAGCAATATTAATTCCGAAATTTTCTCTCCATGTGAGCTCCTGAAGTGATTTACCAATGAACTTTGCTTGTTGACTTACTTCAAGATCTACAATATATACTGCCCATGGCGACAAGTCTGATTGAATGCTTTCACTTTGACGAAGTACACTGGCGGCAAGCGAGTCTTTCTCTTCGGCAGCGATTTCCCGGGCATGCAGGTTATCCAGGAACCGGCCTTCTATCCGCTGATAGAAATTTTGTATCCGGCGGGAGAATATAACCAACGTGATGAGTACAATCGGAACAGCCACCCAGATCGCCACCTGAGCAGAGAATAGCTTGTCTACCCAAAGTACGATTATCCCCAGGCCAAGAATGTTTCGTAGTATTTCCAATACCAATAGAGGTCCACGGTTGTATTTTTTATTTAACCACAGTTCTTTGTAGGCAATGCTGTCGAGCTTACGGACCATGAGAGCCCATAAGAAAGGAGACCCAATGCCCAGAGAAATCACCAGGGCTAAAATACTGGCCATCGTAGGATCCTGTACCTGACGGCCCAGGAAGGGCACCAGGAAATTTAACGATAGTAACAGTAAGGCCAGCAACAGAATCCCATTGGTCAAGGCGATATTGGCATACGACTTTATCACAATTTTCCAGTTGCTCTGCGCCTGAATATTTTGTGTACTGGAGGAATAACTCTGAATTGTATTGACCCATCGGACAGGGAGAATCTTTACAATAAGATCATGAAACTGTCCGGAGAACCGGATCATATACGGAGTCGTAAAGGTAGTAATCGCAGAAGCTCCTACTGCTACAGGGAAAAGAAAGTCGCTGATCACTCCCAATGAAAGTCCCAGAGTAGCCACGATGAAGGCAAACTCTCCGATTTGTGCCATACTCATCCCGACTTGTACCGACTGTTTCAGCGGTTGCCCGGAAAGTAATGCTCCCAGCGTAGTACTGAAGAATTTTCCTCCTAAGGTAAGTGCCGTGACAATGAGTATCGGCCATTTATATTCCATCATTGTACCCGGATCAATCAGCATCCCCACTGAAACAAAAAACACTGCTCCGAAAAGATCCTTCACCGGTTTGATGACCTTCTCCACTTTCTCTGCAGAAGTGGTTTCGGCCATAATCGACCCCATGATAAAAGCTCCCAGCTCTGCCGAGAATCCTACCTGGGTTGCCAGGACCACCATCCCAAGACAAAGCCCGATGGAAAGGATCAGCAAACTTTCTTCGTCAAGTAGTTTTTTCGCATTCTTAAGCAAGGTCGGCAACAGAAAAATTCCGGTAATAAACCACAACATCAGGAAGAATAAGAGTTTCAGAACGGTCATAAGTAATTCTGTCCCTTCAAACTGCTGGCTTACGGCCAGGGTTGACAGCATCACCATCAGGAGGATCACTACAATGTCTTCCACGACCAGCACTCCAAACACTATTTTAGCATACTGCTTGGTCTTTACCCCAAGTTCTTCAAACGCACGAATGATGATCGTGGTAGAAGAGCTGGCAAGCATTCCTCCGAGAAAGAGGCTATCCATGGTAGACCAGTCCATCCATTTTCCCACCAGATAGCCAGTGGTAGTAATGAATATAATTTCAACAAATGCCGTAATGGAAGCCGTGCCTCCTACGCGCATCAGCTTCTTGAAGCTAAATTCCAATCCAAGACTGAAGAGAAGGAATATAACGCCTATCTCTGCCCAGATTTTAATACTTTCATTATCTGCGATAGTAGGTGTCAGGGAAGTATAAGGCCCTACAATAAAGCCCGAAATAATATATCCTAACACCAAAGGCTGTTTGATTTTCTTGAATATCAAGGTAGTAATCGCTCCTGTAATCAAGAGAAGTGCTAAATCCTGAATTAATTCCGGTAAATGACCCATGGTTGTGATCTATCTAAAATTATATAATTAGTTATGAAGAAATCTATTTTGTATTTCGAACAGGAAGATACGGATTCTTTTTGAAAAGAAGTACAAAAAAGCCTTTCCCGGGGTAAGAAGGGATATTTTTAAACTCGTTAGCCTTCTCTTAACCTTTTGTTTACAACAGTATCTTTCTATTTGATGTCTTTTCCCTACCCCGGTATATTTCAAAAGAATACACCTCAAAACAGAAAAACCGGAGAAAATTATATCCTGATATCCCCTGCCGGTAAAAATCATGATTTAGTGGAGGAAAAGAGTTTTTTAGTTTGTAACTTATTCAAACTAAGCTGAATTCCTATTACTTAACTAAAAATTGATAAAAGAGTTCAGTGCCTGTCATAAAACAAGATGAAATTCGATAAATATTTTCCAACAGAACAATTAAAACCCTACATAAAATATTTTGTAGTGGCGGAAAATAAACTGGAAAGTGAATACAAGGTTTTTCCTTCTTCGGGACTAGTGATCGGATTTCAATACCAGGGACAGCTTGCCTCGATCTGTGACCATACAGAAAACAAACTGGCCTCCGCCGGCATAACCGGTATTTCAGACCACTACAAGATCTTCAAGAACTCTGCCGGCATCGGAACGATACTGGTTTATTTTACTGAAACCGGTTTTACTCATTTTACTGCACATCCTGCCCATCAGTTATTCAACCTGAGTCTTCCGCTTGATGATTTGTTTGACAAAAATGATATCAACGAAACAGAAGAAAAGCTGGCAACTGCTCTTACAGACAAACAACGTATCAAAATGGTAGAACAGTTTTTAGTAGCACAACTCAACGATCTTCAGACCGATAAATTAATCGTGGAAGCCGTAAAGCTTATCTATCAAAGTAATGGCTCCATCCGTATCAAAGCGCTTCAGGAAAAGCTTTTTATCAGCCAAAGTCCGTTTGAAAAGCGTTTTAGAAAACTAGTCGGTACAAGTCCTAAAAAATTTGCCTCTATTGTCCGGTTCAATACTGTTCTGAACAGTCTGCACCACACAAAATCGCTTACTGAGCTCTGTTACGAAAACAACTTTTTTGACCAGGCACATTTCATTAAAGATTTCAAACAATATACAGGGAATACACCTGAAAATTTTAAACGTTTTCTATAGACCTGGCTCCGGTTCACTGCCTGAACTGGTAATGTATCAACTCCCCGGGGGCGTTTGTGTCTCACAGACGACGGCTGATTTTTGGCTGACTGGTTTCTTCGAAGCCGCTGTTTGTCTCCTCATATAAACGATTTTTTACAATTGCAGAAAATTTTCCTTTTGCACTTTTGCCTTGTAATCGTACTATTAAAGCAATGGGATCATCAATGTCAGAAAGGACAAGCTTTTCGATAGGATTAGGTTCATTGCCTGTACTTCATTCAATCATTTCACCACAAAAAATCAGGAAACTATGTTTACAGCAGAACAAATAAAAGATGCACACCGCAAGGTAAGATCAGGAGCGGATTTTCCCGCCTACATTCAGGAGCTTAAAAAATTAGGAGTTAGGTATTATGAAATGTTTGTAGCAGACGGACAAACCGAGTATTATGGGGCAAATGAGTATAGGACGGCTTCTCCGGCCAAATACACTATACTGGTTATTGCAGAAATTCCGGACGAAGCACAATTCAAAACGGATCTGAAGGCACACCAGGAGGGGCAAACCGATTATCTTTCTTTCTGTGCCTGTACGGCAAAATCAGGTATTGAGAAATGGGCTATTTGTATGGAGGAAATGACTTGTACCTATTACGGCAAAGCAGGCAAAAAAATTCTGGTGGAAAAGATTCCGCAATAAAACGCCTCTTAGATATCCTATTATTATCAGGAGAAAAAGAATGTTATTCCTTCTCTTCTGATAATAATAGTCTAGAGCTTTATCTGTAAGGTCACAAAATAACTTCTGGCATCGGCTGGGATAATGCCTGGCCCCGGATACGATTCAGCCCTTCGGGTAAAATACATGGTATTCGCCAGGTTGTTGCACGAGGCTTCCAGGGTAAACATTTTGAAAGTATACGCCGCCGAAATATCCATGATGGAATATGCTGGAATGGCCCCGATCACTGCCGTAGAACCTCTTTCCGCATTCGTGGCATCGGAATAATGTTTTGCCGTATGCGAATACTGATAACTCAACCGGAATTGTTTGAAGCGGAACGAAGAACCGGTTCTGAAAATGAGAGGGGGCGCATGCTCTACCTGTTTGCCCTGAATGGCTATGTTCCTGTTATTTTGTGTATACCGGGCATCCACCCAGCCCATATTCCCAAAGAAGGTGAGGCTTTTATCCTTCACTTCTTTCCTGAAAATTTTCCATAAGTCAATCTCGGCAAAGGCTTCCAGTCCGATATTCCGGGCATCGCCTACGTTCGTACGATAGCGATACTCCTGAAACGTAGGCGCTCCGGCATTTTCGATCACCTCTCCTATCCGGTCATTGTATTTGATATAGAACCCGGTCAGTTCATACCTGAACGCACTGCTGATATTCCCCCGGATCCCCAGATCGGCGGTATACCCTTTTTCATCTTTCATATCCGGATCCACTCTAAAGCTAAGGTTGTTGACCTTGATATCAGAAAAATTGATGGCCCGGTAATTCTGAGAAAAATTGGCATACATTTCCAGTTGTTTCAACGCTTTGTAGCTAAAGCCAATCCCTCCCAGCAAGAACGAGCGTGCATTCTGGCTGGCATCGTCTATCCGCTGATCGACCACCACGTTTCCGGCATTGTCCCTCAGCCAGTACCGGTAAAAACCTTCTGCTACCGTTTTAATGTATTCATACCGAACTCCCGGCGTTACGCTGAATTTAGGAGAAAGGTGAAAAATCTGTTCGGCAAACACGGCCATATTCCAGTTAGGGAATCTGTAATCGGATCCCTCCACATAGTCAGGATCTGCATAATTAAAATTCGCATCCGATCCGCTGGAACCGTATCCCTGACGGTTGCGGGTATTTCCGTGGTACAGACGAACTCCCACCAGCAAGGTTTCTTCCGTTTTCCCCAGTTTATAATGATGGATCAGGCGTGTCTCATTTCCAATATTTTTAAACCGCCCGTCTATCAGATCCCGCGGCCCTCCTATATCCAGGGAGTTGATCCTGCCTAATAACCCTAAGGATTTCCGGGAAGCCATCAATCCGAAATTACGGATATTCAATTTTGTATTTTCACTGAAACGGTATTCTGCTGTGAGTGCAGCAAGGTTCCAGCCAACGGAAAACCAGTTACGGTGCCGGATCGACTGGTACGGATCCTGGTAAAAACGTGCATCGTTCAGCCCTCCGGGCTGTTGTGCGAGATAATCCATATATGTGTAATCGAAATTCAGGGTAAGCCGGTGAGTCACTTTATAGGACAGCGAAGCAAAAGCTGTATTGGCTTCATATTTCGAATTAGGTCTCCAGCCATTTCCTTGTTTGCGCTGGTAAAAAATATAGTAATTCAGTTTGTTTTTGGCCACTGTTCCTCCAATGGAATTGAACGAGCCCAGGTAATTCCAGGAGCCTAGGGTCTGACGGGAAACCAATTCTATTTTTTTATCCCTGGGTCCTTTATTCATTTCAAAATTCAACATCCCGCCAAACTGTGTACCGTACTGCAACGAAGCGGCACCTCTTACTATTTCAATACGTCTCAAGGCTTCCATCGGCGGGCTGTAATAACTTTCGGGATACCCCAGGGCATCGGCACTGATGTCGTATCCGTTCTGGCGGGTATTAAAGTTTGCGGTACGGTTCGGACTCAGCCC
>CAYTGJ010000025.1:6624-37377 GCA_964437245.1 uncultured Chitinophagaceae bacterium | reverse complement strand
ATTCAAAGATCTCATAAATAGGAAATACCCGCAATGCGGGTATGGATACGTTGTGTGATATTTTAAGAAAGACCTCAGCGAATGAAAAAGATAATATTGATAACAGGAGGAAGTGATGGAATTGGTGCTGCGACAGCATCTTTGGCTTCTGAGCAAAATTATATTGTTTGTATAAATTATAGGCAAAACCAAGCCTTAGCAAATAAGGTTGTAACCGAAATAAAAAATAAAGGAGGTCAGGCTTTTTTATTTCAGTTTGATATTTCAGTTGAGGAACAAGTAGTAGAGCTTTTCAATGCAATAGATAATCAAGTTGGAACAATATCTGCACTTGTTAACAATGCTTGAATTATTGAACCGCAGCAAGAAGTTATTAACATTACAGGCGAACGACTTCACAAAGTCTTTGCTACAAATGTTTTTGGAAGTTTCTTCTGTTCAAGGGAGGCAATAAAGCGTATGTCGAATAAATGGAAAGGAGAAGGTGGTAGTATTGTAAATGTATCTTCGATAGCCTCAAAATATGGTTCTCCATTTGAATATATTGATTATGCCTCAACCAAAGGAGCAATTGACACTTTGACAATAGGATTATCGAAAGAATTGGCAGATGAAAATATTCGTGTAAATGCAGTACGGCCTGGAATTATAGAGACAGATATCCATTCAAAAGCAGGAGAACCAAATCGAGTTGACAGAATGAAAGAACAAATTCCAATGAAAAGGGGCGGGCATCCAAGTGAAGTTGCTAAAACAATTCTTTGGTTGCTATCAGACGAAGCCTCATATATTACAGGGGCAATAGTAGACGTATCAGGCGGGCGATAAAAAACATCATACAACACCGCATTGGCAATCCTACTGAAACCCGTGTCCCGAAAGAAAAACCGAAAAGTTCACCATAAATAGTTTTTCAGGAAATCGCAACTTTATGTTATTTTTTGATTTAGCGTAAATGGAAGAAATAGAACAAGAAGACATATTAAAACGAAGCAAAGAAATTACTGAAAGATACTTTCTGTTTTTGGATAAACATATTGCAGATGTGGTTTCGGGAAATGTTGACGAATTTATGGAAATAAACAAAATTGCAAGAGCGTTATTTCTGTCGCATAAACATTTGACCGATACTGTACAAAAAGAAACTGGAAATCATCCTTGTCATTTTTATGACCTTAAAATTCTCGATGAAGCCAAAAAAATGCTTTCTCAAACAGATAAATCTGTTGCAGAAATTGCAAAGATACTCACTTATGACCCTTCCAACTTTTCAAAATTCTTCAAAAAATTTATTGGTCAAACACCTGGACAATTCAGAAAAGAAAATAAAAAATTATAAATAATGATACTAAAAATAATCAACTCCGTTTTAATCCTTTTTGCCATATTTATGGGCTTTAAACAAGGCTATGCAATGCTCTCTGCAAAACCCGAAATGCTGGAAATGTTCGGCAAATGGAATTTTAGTAAAAATGCCGTTGTCATCAATGGAGCAATAACATTATTGGCTTCGATTTTGATATTATTTCCCAAAACATTCGTTTGGGGAAATTTCCTAATGGCAGCAGGAATATTGATGATTATCTGTCTGCAGTTATTGAACAAAGACCTGAAAGGAGCAGCCATAGAAATTCCGTTTTTATTACTGAATTTGGTAATTATCTATTTGCAACACCCTTTGAAAAAATAGAATATGCACCACACTTTACTCTTAATTCTCGGTTTATTATTTGCAGTAATGCTGTTAGTATTACTTGCACAACGCGTCAAAATTGCTTATCCTATTTTTCTGGTCATTGCAGGATTAGGAATTAGTTTTATCCCGGGCATACCGCAATTGCACCTCGACCCCGAATTGATATTCTTGATTTTCCTGCCACCGCTTTTGTATGAAGCCGCTTGGTACACTTCGTGGAACTACTTTTGGAAATGGAAACGCTCTATTGCGTTAATGGCTTTCGGATTGGTGTTTTTCACTTCATTGGTTGTAGCTTATGCCTCATCTTCCATCATTCCAAATTTCACTTTAGCTTTAGGATTTTTATTGGGAGGGATTGTGTCGCCACCCGATGCCGTTGCAGCAGCTACTGTTATGAAAGGAATGAAAGTGCCGAAACGACTGATGACCATTTTGGAAGGTGAAAGTTTGGTAAATGATGCTTCTTCGCTGATTGTTTTCAAATTTGCATTGCTTGCCATTCTTACAGGAACTTTCTCGATGCAGGAAGCCACAGGACAATTTTTTATTGTAGCAGGAATGGGTGTTGTTGTTGGATTAGTCGGTACACATATTATGTTTGCTTTTCATCGTTTTTTACCCACAACACCTGCCATTGATGCAACTTTTACAGTAATGACACCTTACATTTTATTCCTCGCTGCCGAGCAATTTCATTTTTCGGGTGTAATGGCTGTGGTAAGTGGCGGTTTATTTATGTCATACCGTTCGCACGAAATATTTAAAACAGGTAGCACACGGCTGAATATGTTGGGCGTTTGGACTACAATGATTTTTGTAATGAATGCTTTGGTGTTTGTGTTGATTGGTTTGGAATTACCCGAAATTATTGACGGATTGGGAGAATATTCAGTAGCGGACGGTATTAAATACGGCTTGATTGTAAGTGCTATCGTCATTGTATTGCGTTTTCTTTGGGTTTATCCTGCGGCACACATACCACGTTGGTTAAGTGCTAAAGCAAGAAAAGACCCATCACCCGGTTGGAAAGGTCCTTTGGTTATTTCTTGGGCAGGAATGAGAGGTGTGGTTTCATTGGCTACTGCACTTTCTATCCCTTTACTGATGACAGACGGAACAACTTTTCCGCAACGAAACTTGATTATTTTCATCACGTTTGTAGTCATTTTTGTTACCCTTGTTTTTCAAGGTTTAACCTTGCCATTCGTTATCAAATTAATTAAATTAGAAGAGATTGACAACATTCTTCCCGAAGAAGAGCAACAAGCTGGCATACAATTGCGATTGAATAACACCGCATTAAAATTACTGAACGAAAAATATACAACCGACATCAAGGAAAATGAATTAATAGGATTTTACAAATCCAATCTTGAAAGTGAAAGCAAAAACATCGAGCAACAACTTCAATCATTAGAATGTAGCGAAACCGAACATCAGGAAATAAAACGCTATCACGAAGTGTTGGCAGACATTTATTCAGAGCAACACAAAGAATTGTTTCAGCTTCGCAAAGAGAATTTTTTCAGCGATGAAGAAATACGAAAAGCAGAAATGCAATTAGACTTAAATCAATTGAAAATTGAAGGAGCAGGAGGACATTAAATAAAGAAAAATGAACACATCAAGCCATTACAAAATACATCACTTCATTCCGTGGACACGGACGAAGATTTATAAAATGCTTTTATTGAGCATTGTGCCAACCGTGTTATTTTATTTTCTCGGTTGGACTTGGTTGGCTATTCCGTGGGTTCCTGTGGCGTTGATTGGTACAGCAACGGCTTTTATTTCGGGATTTAAAAACACACAAACCTATAACCGCACTTGGGAAGCACGACAAATTTATGGTTCAATTATCAATAGTAGCCGCACATTCGGAATAATGACAAAAGACTTTGTTCGTGGTGAAAATGAAAAAGAACTACACAAGGAAATTATGTACCGACACTTTGCATGGCTCACCGCTTTGCGTTTTCAACTTCGGGAAACAAAAAGTTGGGAAAATGTAAAAACAAAAAGTTACAACCGTGAATACCTAAAATTCTACAAAGTTCCCGAATGGGAAAGCAGTTTGGACGAAGAATTAAAATCCTTTCTTTCAGAAAACGAAAGACAGTACATTCTTTCTACCAAAAACAGAGCAACGCAAATTCTGGCACAACAATCGGAACGTTTAAAAGAACTAAATAAGCAAGGTATTATCACAGATTATAATTACGTAGCGTTTGAAAATCAGTTGAAAGATTTGTACGACCAACAAGGTAAAGCCGAACGCATCAAAAATTTTCCTTATCCACGACAATTTTCGAGCATCAATCTTTATTTCACCAATGTGCTTTGCTTTTTAATTCCTTTGGGTTTTATAGGTGAATTGTCAAAACATACCGCACAATTAGGCGACTGGTTTATTTGGTTGGCAGTTCCGTTGAGTGTTTTGGTCGGTTGGATATTTTTAGTTTTGGAGCAAATTGGCGAAAGCACAGAAAATCCGTTTGAAGGTTCAGCAAACGACATTCCGATAACACAAATCAGCAGAAATATAGAAATTGATTTAAGAGAAATGTTAGGTGAAAAAGATTTACCGCCTGTCATTCAAGCACAGAATAATATTTTAATGTAAAAACTATGAGTAATCAACATTTACAAACAGTCCAAAAATGGTATCCAAAAGCATTGAGTTCTATTGATACCGTAAACAGATTGTTAGATACAATCGAAAGAGAATTAGGTTTGCAACCTAAGCAACTGATGCACGCAGATAGTATGTGTTGCGATGATGTAAACGCTATTCAATATCCGCCACGAGCGTTGGAAATGCTTGGACCTTTTCATTTAGGCGGTTTAAATGGATTTCCTTTTGCAGGGATTACGGGTATGAACGCCTTTGCACATCACGTTCCCGAAGACGGAGCGGTCATCGTTTTTTATGCTCCGCACATTGGCATAACCAAAGACGGCATAATCGGGGAAATACATCGGATTGGGCAAAGCAATAATTCCGCTTGTTGCGGTGCTGCGAAAGGAGCATTGGGTAAGTTGCTTGACGGAAAAATTATTGAAGGAAATATTTCTTCGTTGGATTTTCAGCAAAACACCATTGAACAAATTTTTCTGCATCGAAAAGAAAGAATTTTAAAAGCCGAAAATCAAATTTTTGAAGCAACCGAAGTCATGTACAAAGCTATTGACGACCGTATAGAAGTTTTGGTAAAAGAAACGCATTACCCTTGCAAATACGTTTTGTTAGTGGGTGCAATTTTCATCAACGGAGATAAAGATATGGGGTCGTTTTGCCAATATAAAAAGTTTGATTGTATCAATCTTGAAACTGGCGAACGCAAAAGTTTAATAAACGAATATTATCAATAAATGATGAGAACAATATTTTATTTCCTTGCGATGACAGTTTAGCTTACTGCGTGCGGTCAGCAACAGAATAACAATCAATTACAAAACAATAAAACAGACAATAAAATGGATTTAGCAAAAATCACTAACGAAAACGTAAAGAAAGCCATTGAGGCATTACAAGCAAACGACAAAAACGCTTGGTATTCTTACTTTACATCCGATGCTGTTTTTACGGATGACGGACGAACAATGAATTTCAAATCGTTCTTTGACAATGCTTTCGATAAAAAAGAAAAGTTTCTTGACATTGACACCGTAGAAAACGAAGGTAAAGACCTTTATGGAAAGTTTTACGCAGGACAATGGGGAACGTTCAGAGTGTATTTCAAATTTCATCAAAACGCAGAAGGAAAATTCAACCATTTAGACATCGGACAAGCATCGAAATAAACGAAAGAAAGGACTGCTGATAACAAGGGCTTTGCAAGAGCGCGGGCGAACTGCTTCGTATCAAACTTTTTCGTAAATTTGAACATTCGGCTTCGTATCAAAGGTAGTGCTAAAAATCCGCTCCCTCGCAAAGCCCCGAACCGTTAGCACCAATTTGAAATGAAATACATACTATATTCCTTTATTGTAATTTTATTTTCCTGCTCAACTAAAAAGCAAGAAAATGATATTAATAATCTAAAAGACGCTATTGTTTTTATAGAAAATAATAACTCCAGAACTCTTAAACTGATTGAAAAGGAAGTTGTAGAAGAAGGGAATAAACCAGACTTAATAGATATTTATAATAAAGCGAAAGAGGTTTCAGAAAAACGAATTACTTTAATTGGACAGCCCTCATTTTTATTAAACTACTTCAATTATCTAAAATCTGAATATCATATAATTGAAGAAAAAGATTCTACTCGTATTAACAGAGCAGAATCTTTAATCTCAGAATTTAAATCCAATAAAGACTCTTTAGTTTTTTATAATACTTTAATTAACCTTTTACTAATCGAGAACGATATCCTAAAATCAATTTCAATGAAAGTTGGAGGATCATGTCGTTGGATGAATCTTTACGCGAATGTCTTAAAGGATAAAGACACCATCGCTATTAACGAGAATTATTCTATTGTCGTAATTCCTGATATATTATATCCTAATAGGGTTGAAATAACGCCTAATACACAAATAACTGTTTTGCGTGATAATATAAAAGAAAACACTCGTACTCAAATTGAAAAAATTGGATCAATAATAATCATTAAGTTAAATCCGACTAAAGCAGGAAACTATAAGATCCAAGGAGAATTCAGCATTAAAAGCAAAACAATTAATTTTTCTTTTAATAATAAATACATTGATAATTTTTATGTAAAGGAATAAACTGGTGCTAACATCAGGTTGTAGCCATGGCGGGTAATCGTTTGTACTTTTAAGGTCAGTGCTTCTATCTCCCACACTTTTTTATTATTTTTATATGGCGTGTGGGTTTCGTCTCGGTGGATAGTTTTGTTCTCTAAAACCCGCCACGTCAACACCCCAACCGTTATAGGGCATTGTAAAATGACACGACTACTAATAATCATATTGACAATTTTGACTTTTGTTGCTTGCCAAAACAACAAGACAGAAAATCACTTGACTAAACTTGAAAAGCTCATTAACGAAACTGACATTTTGAATTATAACTCAAAAACATTTGACCAAATTATTATTGAATTTCAAAGTAAAAAACCTGAACTAAAACGAGACGAAGTAACGTTTGTCAATGAAAACAAAAACGAACCTCAATTACAAGAACACTTATTTCGTTATTATTATGATAGAATTGACAATAATATAAACCGTTTTCATACTATCCGTATAACAGAATTTGCTACTAACAGACAAGCAGGACAAGCATTTCAAGAAACTATCGAATTTCAAGCTTGTTGTATTCCTGACGAAGATATTGTTAAACTCAAAAATTTTGAAAATCTTGACTATTTTAAAAATAGTGCTTCAATAACATTATTGACAGATAACATAGTAATTAAAATCCAACTTGATAACCAAACAAAAGACAGACAAGAAATTTCTAATCTTCTTGATGAAATTTTGAACGGAAGAAAATATTTAAAACTTGAAATTGGAAATGGTGGACCAGCGATCTGGACGAGAAAATAAAAAACAACGCCCTATAACAAGGGTTTTTCAAAATGACGGGGCTAAGTCTAAATTGAAACTTTCTGCTTCGATTTACCGCCACTTCGCAAAGCACCAAACCGATCTTTGAATTTGTATTTAACCCAGATTCAAAGACCTCATAAATAGGAAATACCCGCAATGCGGGTATGGATACGTCGGCAGTAATTAAGATGAAATGACTAGAGACGAAATTTTACAAAATGGGAATTGGACGTCTGATAATCTATTTCAGATAATATCTTTTTCGGAAGCGTTTGATCAAGATGTAAAAATAGCTGTTTACATCTCAATTAATGGAAATCGAATTATTAGCGACAAAGCTGTAAACGCGATAAATCAATTCATATCATTGGATCGATCGCAAAAGACGAGGGTTGAGGATGAAATTTGGAAGCACTGTCTAGCTTGTAACCAAACGCAAATATCTAAGGGATCACGAGACGGAGGTAAAACGTGGTTTGACACATCGTCAACTCTTGATGAAAACTTAGCTCGATATGAAATAAATAATCGTGAAGACGCGCTCAAAAAGTATGAGATTGTAGACGTTTTAATATACAACGATCCAGACACAAACGGGGATTACATAATACAAATAGAGACCCCGTGGGATTATGGACATTTAATTATGGTTCATTTCGAAAATAACCAACTGACACACGTTGAAAACTAACTACCCCCAACACCGCATATACATCATTGCCTACGAAGTGCTGTTTTTGTAAACTTACGTTTCCGTGAGACAGGGATTTTCGTGATTACGGCAACGCTGCATATGCAAAGCGTTACCAGCCAGAAAACAGCCAATTGTCTTATTCTCCTGGGATCTGTCATCTTGTATCTTGAAATTAATCCAAGGCAGTCCAACCTAGTCTTTGTTGCTGCTTAGCAGTCCTGGTACTTTCTGAAAAGCTCGTCCAGGGCCATCACTTGCGGAATGATCAATTGCCGGTCATCGTTCTGGATAATAAAATCGGCTCTTTTCAGTTTTTCTTCTTCAGACATTTGCTTGTCCATGATACTCCGGACTTCTCCTTCTGACCGCTGCGGATCCCGGGCCAGTACTCTTTTGATCCGAAGAGCTTCCGGAGCAGACACTACAATAACCTTATCGAGTTGCCGGTACGACTCCGATTCGTACATCAACGCCGCTTCTTTGATCAAATAGGGATAGTCCTGGTGTTCGTTCACCCAGTTTTCAAAATCCTCTCCTACCGCCGGATGCACTATGGCATTCAGCTTTTCTGTGTTGGTTTTATCCTGAAATACCTGTGAAGCGACATAGCGGGTATTGAGTTTATCGTCCAGATAGGCCTCCGGACCAAAGAGTCCGATGATCCCTTTTTTGATACCGGGATGATGATTGGACAACCATTTTGCCCTGGTATCAGCATCGTACACAGGGATCCCCAGCACCGCAAAGATCCTGCTGACAAGGGTTTTTCCGGAACCTATACCGCCTGTTATTCCTATTTTGAAAGGTTGTCTAATTTCCATAGGTTACTTTCACATACTTAGGCCTGAACTGATAAGTCTGAACCAGCTCCGGAACCTTATGGAGAGTGATCTTGATCGTCTTGTCTTTTTCGTTGAGCGAATTAAAATCCACTTCCGCATCAAAGCTTTGAGCTGCGATCAAATCCAGGTCTTCTTTCCTCGCATAATAAGTAAGTACAGCTCTTTCTTCAGAAATCTTCACCATTCTTTTTTTAGGGAAATTGATCTTTGTCAGCTTGAGTTCTTTTTCCACTTTTTCCAGCCGGTATGCTTCCAATGTTACCCGAACGGTCTCACTGCTGAATTTGATTTTCTTGTTCAGGTTTGTCATCAAAGGAACTTCTGCGTCAAATTTTCCGGAAATATCTTTTTCAGCGATCCTGATAGAAACTATATCCGGTACATCTTTGATCATGGACCCCGGTCCCGTGACCACCACTTCCGACGGTTCGATCAGAACTACCCCCGCCAACCGGTTTTCGTCTGCCAGCGAAAGTTTTTTAGCATCGATCTGTAATTTCACCTTTTTACTTTTCAATCGCTCAAAATCCACATAAAGAGTATCGTCCAGCACCTCGTTGATGTGAATACCATTCATCTGCTTCTCTACAATGGATTTCAGGCGGGCTGCCGTAATGTACCGTCTCTTCTTAAAATCGTCCAGATTTATTTCGATGGGAGAAGCGTTGATCGAGTTGGTCCTCGTAAAAATATCCCAACCTGTCGCTGTCGTACTGAACCGCACATGGGTAGGCAGGTCAGACATGGGAATATACTGTTCTTCATCGTACTGAATTACCAGGGGATGAGAAACATCGACGGAATAATCCATCGTCATGGTATTAAAGAACCAAAAAGTGACTGCGGCAAATACACAAAAGGCTATTGCCCGCCAATCCCCTTGTTGAATACCTAAAAGCTTTGTCAAGTGTCCAAACGTTATAACGGTTCATTATAATACACAAGAACCTATAAAACTTTCTTAAAGTTCTATAGGTTCTTGTCATTCAAAACTATTTTCCT
This sequence comes from uncultured Chitinophagaceae bacterium, assembly GCA_964437245.1. Taxonomy (GTDB): domain Bacteria; phylum Bacteroidota; class Bacteroidia; order Cytophagales; family Cytophagaceae; genus JANYCO01. The sequence continues at coordinate 27,620 of CAYTGJ010000025.1, read as the reverse complement.
TCCGGAGTAACCTGTACTTTTTTGCTTGCGTCTGCAGACACAGAAGCTTTGTCAAATTTCAACCGGATGCCTTTGTCTACTTCCACCAGGATCGTATCATCCGATTCCACACTGGCTATTTTACCATGCAGTCCTCCGATAGTCACCACATTATCTCCCTTTTTAAGAGACTCTCTGAACGCTTTTTGCTCTTTGGCTTTTTTCTGTTGAGGTCTGATCATGAAAAAATACATAACCACGAACATCCCGCCAAACAGGACCAATGTCCCCCATTGGCTTCCGCCCTGTTGCGCTTGTAACAATACGAATTCTAGCATTTTTATAGTTTATTTAGTGATAATTCAATTATTGATTGTAAGGTCCGTCTACTTTCTTTAACACAAAAGCACTGATCTTGATATCCGTAGTAGCAGGCTCTGTATTAGCGGTCACGGTAACGGTTTTGTCGATCTGTCCTTCCTTGTTGGCACTGTCATAGATCACCTTCAGTTCACCTTCGGCTCCCGGAGCGATGGTATCTTTCGTATACTCTGGTACAGTACATCCGCAGGAAGCTCTTGCATCCTGAAGTACTAGGGGATTATTTCCTGTGTTTTTAAACTTGAAGACATGTTCTACTTTCTTCCCTTCGTCTATTTTCCCAAAATCGTAGGAAGATTCCAGAAATTCAAGCTTGGTAAGTGGCATAGACGATGTTTCTTTTGCCTCGTCAGTAGCCGCTACAGGCGTTTCTTCTTCCGAAGTCTTTTTCTCTTCTGTGTTACATGCCTGGAGGCTGAAGGCAACCGCCGCAATCAGTAAGGTATAATGGATTTTTTTCAACATATTATTTAAAAGGTTTTATAATAGTATTCCTCTGTTTCTACAAAAATAAAAATATTATCAGTCCTTCAAAAATTACTTATTATCGATAAGACCCCGGCCACTTTTACGGATTGTACCGTCTTTGGTAAGATCGGCCGCAATACTGTCCAGAATCCCGTTGACAAACACTTTACTTTTGGGGGTACTGTATATTTTGGATATTTCAATAAACTCATTTATAGACACTTTCACCGGAATACTTGGGAAAATGATCATTTCTGCCGTAGCCAGCTTCATGATGATCTTATCCATCATTGCCACCCGGTCAGCCTCCCAGTTTTTTACCCTTTCGGTAATGACAGGCTCCAGTTTTTCATCCATCTGAACCGTCTTGTCGTACAGTTCGATGAAATAGGCTTTATCTTCTTCCCAGTTTGACGAAATATCCAGCAGAATATCCTCCGGATCCTTGCCCTCCCCGACCGATTTGATCGTCTTCACCGCCATACTCTTGACAATAGAACTGTTTTCAGTCCAGTTCAGATCGTCTTTTTCAAAATGAGTCACTATCGCTTCTTTTTTGAGCAGCAGGCTTTTTACAATGTAAAGGCAAATATCCTTATCCTCCTGAATACTGCTCTCATTAAGCGCCTGATATTTGATATATTCCTCATCCTGCTTCAGATATTCCTTGAAAGTACTTCGTACCGGCAACGCTTCTACCTGAATATTATTTTTTATTCTTTCCAGCTCAAAATCCTTGCTTGTTTTCAGTGCTTTTACAACCGCATTGTGCTGAAATTTAAGCTCCTTGGACGCAGTAGGCAAGGCCTTTACAAGTTTGCTTTTCTTTTCATTTTCATCCACCTCCACAAAGTCCGACAAGGCTACGAGAAAGCTAAGCATTTCGAGGTATTTGTAGTTAATGTTGTCTACATCTTCCAGCATGATCTTGCGGAAGTGTTTTACATCTTTTTCTACTCTCGTTTTATAGCGTGAACGTGCATTTTCCACTGCCAGAATAATATCCTTATCCTGTGTGGTGTATTCTATCTTTTCGTGGAATGATTTTTCATACAAAACAGAGGCCTCTTCTTTTTTCTTCTTTAACAGAGCATGATCCTGCACTTCCATAGAATTAAGATCCGGTAAAAATGCTTCTGCTATTTCTTCCAGCCCAAGTTCAAAATTGGATTCACGGGACTGGTAGAGCGCATACAGAGCCTGCATCACTTTAATTCTCAATAACCTTCTGTTTAGCATGTTTAAAGAACGATTTTTAAAATATCTGCTGAAATAGGCAAGGCCGTTTCAACAATCTGCTTATCTTTGTTTTCTGGGAACAATATTAACGGTTTTTACATAGTTAAACAAACCTATCTCAGAATTGTTTAAAAAGAGAAAGAAAATCGTTCATGAAAGAACTGGCGTATTTAAACAAATACCTGTTAAAATATAAATATTATTTGCTGGCCGGGATTCTGCTGGTCGTTGTCAATAACCTTTTTGCCATCCAGGTAGGTCCTCTTACCCGTCACTCGTTCAACCTGATCGAATCGTTCATCGAACACTATAAAGCAACCAGTGATCCTGCCGAAAAAGCGCTGCTCTTCGGACAATTCCGGCACCAGCTGTTGCTGTACGTCGGTCAGATCATAGGGACCTCGGTCATTGCAGGAATTTTTCTATATTTCCAGCGCAAGACCATCATCGGTGTTTCACGCCGCATAGAATTCGATCTGAAGAATGAACTCTATGCACATTATCAATCACTTCCGGTTTCGTTTTACAAAAAGAACAATACCGGCGATCTGATGAACAGGATCTCTGAAGATGTAAGCCAGGTCAGAAACTATCTGGGGCCTTCGATCATGTATGGACTCAACCTGATCGCCGTTTTTGCCATCACCATTTTTTACATGGTAGACGTCAATCTCCGTCTTACGATCTTTACCCTGCTTCCTCTTCCACTGCTGGCCTTAAGTATATACCTGGTCAACAACCGGATCACAAAATTATCGGAAGCCATCCAGCACAGCCAGTCTGAATTGTCGACCCAGGTACAGGAAGCGTTTTCCGGGATACGGGTGTTAAAATCTTTTGTGAGAGAAAAAAACTCCGTTGAAAAATTCGAACGTAAAAGCCAGGAATACAAAGACAATTCGATCCGGTTAAGCCGCATACAAGCCTTGTTTTTCCCCATGATCCTTACCCTGATCGGAGCCAGCAACGTGCTGGTCGTATACATCGGCGGAATCGAAGTAATCAACGGGAACATTGAAAGTGGAAACATTGCGGAATTTTTCATTTATCTAAACCGCATGAGCTGGCCGGTTGCTTCCCTTGGCTGGATCAGCAGCCTGATACAAAGGGCGGAAGTATCACAAGGTCGTATCAATGAGTTCCTGAAAGCGAGCTCTTCCATTGTATCTGGCTCCCATAAACTTCCTTCTATAAAAGGAGACCTGGAATTCAGAGAAGTAAGCTTTTCATACCCCGATACCGGAATCCAGGCACTTAAAAATGTTTCCTTCCGCATACGCTCCGGCGAAACGCTTGCTATTGTGGGCAATACCGGATCGGGGAAAAGTACGATCGCACATCTTCTCTGCCGGATGTACGATCCGGAGAACGGAGAAATATTACTGGACGGCATCAACCTGAAAAACCTGGACCTTTCACAATACAAAAGCCAACTCGGCTATGTGCCCCAGGATGTGTTCCTGTTTTCAGATACCCTGCGAAACAATATTGCCTTCGGAGCCGATTCCATCGAAGAGGCTTCTATCGTAAAAGCAGCGAAAGATGCAGATCTGTATCACAACATTCAGGACTTCCCTCTAAAGTTTGACACCATCATCGGCGAACGGGGCATCACACTTTCCGGCGGACAAAAACAACGTTTGTCAATCGCCAGGGCAGTGGTAAGAAATCCCCGGATATTAGTACTCGACGATTGTCTTTCTGCCGTTGACACCAGTACAGAAAACATTATTCTCTCCAATCTTGAAGAGATCATGCAAGAGAAAACCTCTGTGATCATCTCTCACCGGATATCTTCTGTAAAACTGGCTGATAAAATACTGGTACTTGACAACGGTACCATTGCCGAACAGGGTAGTCATGATGAATTGATGGCCCTGAACGGGTTGTATAAAGAAACCTATCAGAAACAACTTCAGGAAGAGGAGCAATAGTTTTCAAAAAGAATATAAGACAGGCTCTGCAGTCATTTCTATATTCGAGATACTAGATTCAGGATGCCGGGACCGGAGATAGTATCACTGAGTTCTCTTATTATATCCCCATTAAGTAATAAGTAAATAGTACAAACCATCCTCCTACTGTTCGTTCCGGTTGCTGTCCTATACAAGCGCCACCATCCCCAGAATAGTCAGGTGATGAAGCAACTGGTCAAACCCCATCAGTACCCAATACTCTCTGCGGTTGCTATCCTGCAGTACGGGAAACCATCCACTCATTCTTCCTTTCCAGGTATCAATCAGAAAATGGCTGATCCATTGAATAGCTCCAAGTTCCAACGCCATCAGGACATCTGTAAATGACAACAGCACGAAAAACATAAGTCCGGCATGTACCGCTGCATGCGCCGCTATCGGGGGGAGTGGCTTTCCGTAACGCTTTGCGGCAAGCATCCACGGAGTACTAAGAGAAGTGAAGTCTGCCAGAAAATGACAGACCACCAGAAAACTGATCAATAAAAGCATTATTTCCAGAGGATTTCCAGGACAGTATCCTGATATGAAACCGTAGTTCTTACGGCATTGGCAGGTTTACGTACTTTAAGTTTCCCTTTTTTAAAAGCAACCGTCTTTTGTTCTATCACCACAAACTCATTTTTTTTATGAAAAAGAACAGCCTCCAGTTTGTTCTTTTTATTTTTCTTCGTGCGCAACACAAGTTTTTTCTTCGAAACCTCTTTCGACTGTGTCGTGCCAAAATCATACGAAGGATCCTCGATCAGCTTTAATGCCCTGGAGGCTTTGGGAATTCCGTATCCGATAAAATTATTTCCGTAAGGATACAGATGAGCACTTTTCTCTACGATCTCTTTCAGTTTTTTATTATTGATTCCCGGAGCTTTCTGCATCAGACAAGCTACAAAACCCGCTACTGCAGGAGCGGAAAATGAAGTTCCATTGGGAGAATAACAGGCTACATTCGGTTTGATATAGGGTAAAAAAGCAGGTCCTATACTGCTGTACTCAATACGTTCGCAATTGTCGCTTTTGGTAGCACCGATGGCCAATACTCCTTTTGCATCTGCCGGAGAGGAAATTATTTCCCAGGCAGGATTTCCCCCTTCGTTTCCTGCTGAAACAACCAGGAAAATCCCTTTCTCATCGGTGGCGATCTGCGCCGCTTTACTGATCCGGGTCGTTTGTCCGTTCATCTCCTGCTGGGTATAATTATCTTCCGGGTTATCCATCTTGATCGCATAGCCCAGCGAAGTGCTGATCAGCCGTACTCCTTTGCTATCCATCCATTCTACTGCCGCTATCCAGGTATCTTCTTCTCCCCTGAACTCACGGTCTCCGTGTTCGGTACGGGCAAGATAAAACCGGCTGTTAGGAGCCATGCCTGTCATCTCACGGGTAATCGTGTTATATCCTGCGATCATATCCAGGACCATCCTTCCATGATAGTCCGCCTCCGTCGCTTTTACCGTAATAAGGTCCAGGCGTTCGGGCGCCAGGAAATCCCGTTGTGCAACGATTTTTTTCTCATCAAAAAGATGTTTCAGCATTTTATCCGTCTGGGCTTCATAAAACCCGGCGTCGATCACACCTATCACCACTCCTTTTCCTGATAAAGAATCGTCAATGAAAGAATTTATCTGCATTTGCCTCATCGCAATATGTACGTAGGCAGGATCAATCGCAATACCACAGGAAGACAGAAGGATATTCCTGTTGATCGGAGCCACCTCTGCTACAAAGCCAAGGAGGCGAACCTTTTCTGCCTGCTCTCCGGTCATCGAAACAGATACTGCATTAAGCCATCGCGAAGGATAAAGCGTACGTACTTCCATTGCCTCCAGGCTCCGCAGATATGACTTACTGACCGGAATATCCGTATACTGCTCCAGCGGCAGCCCGAAGTTATTTCTGTTGCGGATCGCATCTTCACTCAGGTACTGAGTATACGAATATCCTTCTGTTTCCTTATCTTTAAATACCACCCAATATTTATCCTCTGCAAATACGGCCGACAACGATGAAAGAATGAATAATAAGACCGAAAGAATTTTATTCATATTTAATTGTGTTTCTACTTTTTTTATTAAAACTTTAAGTTAAATAATTATTTAACAATATTACATTTAATTATCTTAATTGCCCTACCCGGTCAGTTCTAAAAAGTAAAATACCATGCGTTACTCCCCGATAAATAGTAAACTTTTTATTCAAAACAGGAAAAATTTTACCCGGCTTACCAAAGCTGGAGCGATCGCTGTTTTTCACTCAAATGATATCATGCCAACGAATGCCGACGGAACGATGCCATTCAGACAAAACAACGATCTGTTTTACCTGAGCGGGATTGACCAGGAAGACACGATCCTGCTTCTTTTCCCCGACAGTAAAAATGCAGCACACCGGGAAATTCTATTTGTCAGAGAGACCAGCGAACACATTGCGATCTGGGAAGGCAATAAGCTGAGCAAGAAGGAAGCGGCGGAGATCTCCGGTATTAAAACCGTATACTGGACCTCTCAGTTTGAAAGTATTTTTTACGGTTTAACAGGAGAATGTTCCCATATCTATCTGAACTCGAACGAACATGCCCGCGCTGAAAAAACAGTGGAAACCAAGGACGAACGTTTTACCAGGTGGTGTCTTGAAAAATATCCGTTGCACCGTTACGAACGTTCGGCCCCTCTGATGCAGGAACTCCGGCAGATCAAATCCGATATTGAAGTGGCTCTGATGCAGCAGGCCTGTGCTATTACAGAAAAGGCATTCCGGCGAGTGCTTCAGTTTGTAAAACCAGGAGTCAAAGAGTTTGAGATTGAAGCGGAGATCCTTCATGAATTTATCAAAAACCGTTCGCGCGGTCCGGCCTACAGTTCGATCATCGCTTCGGGGAGCAATGCCTGTGTACTGCATTACGTCGACAACAACAAAGAATGTAAAGCCGGAGAAGTAATCCTCCTGGACTTTGGAGCCGAGTATGCCAACTACGCAGCAGACCTTAGCAGGAGCATTCCCGTTAGCGGAAAATTCTCCAAACGTCAGAAAGACGTGTACAATGCCGTGCTGAATATCCAGAAAGCATCTATTAAATTGCTAAAAGCAGGAAATCATTTTGCCGAATACAACAAAACTGTAGCAGAAATCGTAACAGAAGAATTAATAAAGCTAAAGGTGTTCTCTCTGGCCGATGTACGCAAACAGGACAAAGACAAGCCCCTTTACCGGAAGTATTTCATGCACGGGATCTCGCACTTCCTTGGGCTGGACGTACACGATGTGGGCGACCGCCATGCAAAATTCCAGGAAGGAATGGTTTTCACTTGTGAACCAGGAATTTACATCAGGGAGGAAAACCTGGGGATCCGGCTGGAAAACAACATACTGATCACCCGGAAAGGCAATCTGGACCTGATGAAGAACATCCCGATTGAAGCCGCAGAGATCGAAGACCTGATGAATTATTAATACGAGGTGTTAATAATTTTTATAAATTTTATTTCTATAATTTTCAGCAACTTATCCCATCCTTAGGGAGAGAAGACATCTATTTCTATAACTTTTTAGAAAATGCTACGTATCTACTAAAATCTAACATCAGGAGGAAGGTATTATGAACAGGATTGTTACAGTATTTTTAGTGTTCGTTTTTTTTATTTGCTCTGGTTTTAACCAGCCCGACGCTAAAACTTTTTATGAAAATGCGATCACAAGCTTAAATAAGAAGGATTACATTCAAGCTATTTCCGAATTTACCAATGCAATCAGCTTAAAACCTGATTATGCAGAAGCTTATTATCATCGTGCAACCGCCAAAGAACTTCTTGGCAAGAAAATGGGCTTTTTCAGCAGTGAGATGTGTAGTGATCTGGTATCTGCCATGATCAACGGGAAGATGGAGGCCCTCGACAAACTGGAGAAATCCTGTATGAGCGAGTGTTTTGATCTTGACGCTGCTCTTCTTGAACCCGAAATAGTCTATTGTGCCGATTTCAGCTCAAAAATCCTGTCAGACCTTCCTACAGGTTCTGAAAACTTCACCAATCTTGTACGGCTTAACTTCTTTAATAATAAACTTACTACGCTTCCTGAAAAATTCGGCAAACTCGACAGGCTTCTGTCTCTGGATCTTAGCAGCAATAAAATCACTACGGTTCCTCCGCTGATCGGAAAAATGTCTCACCTGAGAGAATTAAATGTAAGCAAAAATCAAATCGCTACCCTCCCTTACGAATTCGGAAATCTGAAGCAACTTAAACTTCTTAATATGAGACAAAACGGACTAACGGCTGTGCCAAAATCCGTAGCGATGCTTTCCTCTCTTGAAACCCTTGACCTTGCCTTTAATAAATTAACCTCCATGCCGATCGAAATTGCCAATCTTAAAAACCTGAAAACGCTGGTTTTGGTAGGCAATGAAATTCCGGTAAGCGAGCAACGAAAAATTAAAGCCCTGCTTCCCAACACGACCATCAATTTCGAATAGTCATAAGGATTATATTTTTCCCAGAATATCTCTATTTTTAGGGTCAATATTTTTATAGTAGGAAAAATATTGCTAAAATTGGCCCTGGTTTTTTAAGTGTTTGATAGAAAATATGAAGAAAATAGCTGTTTTTACATCTGGTGGAGATGCTCCGGGAATGAATGCATGTATCAGATCGGTAGTTCGTGCCGGGCATTATTATGGACTGGATGTTTACGGAATCATCCGCGGATATGATGGAATGATCAATGGAGACTTGATGGAGATGGACAATCACTCTGTGAGTAACATCATACAAAAAGGAGGCACCATCCTGAAGTCCGCAAGGAGTGAGATGTTCAAAACACCGGAAGGAAGAAAAAAAGCCTACAACAATCTTAAAAAATTCGGCATCGACGGATTGGTTGCGATTGGAGGAAACGGAACGTTCACAGGCGCAACTTTATTTCATAAAGAATTCGGAATCCCTACCGTAGGATGTCCTGGTACAATCGACAACGATCTTTACGGAACTGACTTTACGATCGGTTATGACACGGCTGTCAATACCTGCCTGGCTGCAATCGACCGGATACGTGATACGGCAGATGCTCATGAAAGAGCTTTTTTCATTGAAGTAATGGGACGTGATACTGGATATATTGCCATCCGTTCGGCCATCGGTGGCGGAGCTGAAATGGCTGTCATGCCTGAGAAGAAAGTGCCGTTGAAAGAGATCATCGAAAAACTAAAATACGGAGTAAGCAACTCCAAGTCTTCTCATATTGTAATCGTTGCCGAAGGGGAGCAATCCGGCAGAGCGAATGAGCTTGCCGCAAATGTAAAAAAAGAAATTCCTGAACTGGATATTAAAGTAACCATTCTCGGACACGTACAAAGAGGAGGAGCTCCTACGGCTGCGGACAGAGTACTGGCCAGCAGACTGGGACTGGGTGCGGTAGAAGGCTTGCTGAAAGGGAAATCAAATGTTATGGTGGGAGTGATCAACAGAACTCTTAGCTATACTGATTTCCATGATACCATCACCAAGCGAAAAGTGATCAACAACGAGCTATCCAGAATGATTGAAATATTGAACGGCCGGAAATACAAAAATGCCAAGTCTGCAAAATAATAAATGATCGTTGAAGTAGATACCTCTCTATTCCCCATTATTATTTTAAAAACCCTTCCAGTAGAAGTTTCTGACAGTGATCTAGAAGAACACCTTGCTCAGTTTGAAAAACTTCTACTGGAAGTCCCTGAAAAAGTCATCATCATCCACGATATCAATAAAGCACGTTTTCTCTCCGGCGACCAAATGGGCAGGATCAGAAACTGGAGCATAAAAAATCATGCACTGTTCCAAGAGAAAACCCTCGGCAGTTGTATCGTCTCCTCCTCCATTCTCTCAACACTTATCATCAAGGCCATAGGTCTTCTTCTCAAATCAAGTTTTACTTCTGAGATTTTTTCCAGTATGGAAGCTGCTGTAAGTTGGGCAAAAAAACGCCTGAATGAAAAATAAGCCAGCTTCTTATAAAGCAGGCTTAAAAGATCGTTTAGAATCAAAACCCTTTAATCCCATTGTAAATCATCCGTAGAGGCTGCTGTAGCAGGAGCTCCTCCTTCTACTGAAATCTCTTCGTCAAATTTACTGAAATCAACTTCAGGCATCAATTCGTTTTTCACATGGTTAATCGTTTCTTCCAAAGCTTCGATGAACTTCTTAAAATCTTCTTTGTAAAGAAAGATCTTATGCTTCTCATATGAAAAGCCATCATCTTTATACTTTTTCTTACTTTCTGTAATAGTCAGATAATAGTCATTCGAACGCGTTGATTTCACATCAAAAAAATACGTTCTCTTACCGGCTCTTACTCTCTTAGAGTAAATTTCTACCTTTTCTATTTCTTTATTCTCTTCCACAGTTCCTTTAAGTTTAATATAGTAACTAATGGTAAAACTAATGGAAAGAATTCTAAAATCAAAGAAAACAACAAAAAATATAACACGAAAATTACATCACATACATACCGTTTTAACACCTGCTTTAGTACTTTTTTTAAAAATAAGACAACACCTCATTAAACATAATAATCTAAAAATCAGGACAATTAACAATACATCCTTCTTGTTTTTGTTCTTTATACGCCTATTTAACTATAACCTTCCGGTATTTTATTTCGTTAAAAACTACTCAAAAACAATGCACACCCCATCCCTTGGGTAAAAAAACGATTGGTGATGAAGCAGGCACCCGCGCAGAAAGCTATATGAACTATAATACAAGCATTACTCCCTCTCCCGGTCGCAGGTTACTCTTGCTTTTATGGCTGGGGCTCTCGATCATGACGGCATCGCTGTGCACCGCACAAGAGCACTATCAAACCGGAATTTGTAGCTATTACGGGAAAAAACTACATGGACGGAAAACCGCTAACGGCGAACTCTTCGATATGTACGCCATGACGGCTGCACACAAAGGTCTTCCGTTCAACACGATGATCAAAGTGACCAATATAAAAAACAATAAATCCGTAGTGGTCCGCATCAACGACCGGGGACCTTATGTAGGCAAACGGATCCTGGACCTCTCCTACGGTGCTGCCAGAGAAATAGGACTGGGAAAAGCAGGTTTGGGAAATGTGATAATCGAAACGTACAACTATACCCCTCCCCCTCTTGTCCTGCCCGACAGTCTGACTACCTATGAGACCGGCAAGTTTTACCGGATAAACGGTGATCCCGTAAAACTAAAAACAGGCTACGGGATTCAGATCATTTCTTTTTCCGTTCCCGAAAATCTTACCAAACACTATCGAAAATTGCTGGAAAACGGACATCGCCAAATTTATACCAACCTTGCCCTTAGAGAATCACAACGGGTCTACGAAATCCGCCTGGGAAAATTCAAAAGCCGGAAATCAGCAGAAACCTACCGGAAAAAATTCCGTTCCCAATATTCCGGCGCAATCGTCCGCAAATATTAATAACTCGCATTATTCCTTCTCCTGAAAATGGAAGCAATCACGATGTTTCGTTTCCCCTGGTTTTCTATTGGGTTAAGAGTTTTAACTACATCATGACTGCTTAGGTGACAGACTGATTTTTCGTTCGGCTGTACGGCCTCTCTCCTCGCAAGGACGCTTTCGTTTTCTTTAATTAGCAATAATAGTGAAAGGGACTATTTTAAAAGTGTAAAATAAAAAGTGCCAATACTTTAAACTCTCAGCTTACTAAAAATGTCAACACCTTACCCCAAAAATCACTGGGACAGTAAAGTATCGCTTTGCCTCAATTTAATACACTTTGGCAGCGGTCTTCTAATTAAATTAAGTTGTATATTCGTCCAAAATACAGAACCTATATGCAAAAATTATTTCTACTAACAGGAGCATTGACAGGAGCACTGTCGGTCATGATCGGAGCTTTCGGGGCACATGCACTGAAAAAACTATTGGTTGAAAACGGGCGGCTGGATGTTTTTGAAACAGCGGTCAAATACCAGTTTTACCATGCCTTTGCCTTATTGATCACCGGGATACTTCTGCTGAAATTCCAACATAAGTTATTTGACTATGCCGGGATTTCCTTTATCGCAGGGATCATTATCTTTTCCGGGTCCTTGTACATTTTATGTCTTACCAATATCAAGTGGTGGGGAGCCATTACGCCTATCGGAGGACTTTGCATGATCGCCGGCTGGCTGTTGTTAAGTATTGCCCTGGTAAAATCATTATAAGCATATGAAAATAAGGCCGGCCATTGTACTCAGGGAGGGCAACCGTATTCTATTGCTGCGCTACTCCTACTCCGGAGCTACTGTCTATCAGTTTCCAGGAGGGAATATGGAGGAAGTGGAAACACTGGAAGAAACGCTTGCCCGGGAACTGGAGGAAGAGCTTCATCTTCCTGTAAAAGTAGCCCAACTGCTGCTCTCTGCCCAGGTGATCAATACGAAAAAGCAGCAGGCAACTCTTCATTGTTTGTTTGCCGGGGAGATACTGAAGGAAGCCAGGCCTGTACTTAATCCTGCACAAACTTCTGCACTGGAAGCGGCATGGGTCGAAATTGATCAGTTGGAGACGCTGAATCTTTATCCTTCCGTGGGAAAAGCGCTCAAAAAGATACTGACCACAGAAGTACAAGCCCCTCACTACCTGGGCCTGATCGAACAACCCTGGTTCTGACAGGGAAACAGATAGATTATTTTTGCAGGATATTACAGGCAAGGATCACTCTTGCCGGATTGTTGACCGCATTAGAGAGGATCGTGATCACTTTATTCTGACGCCCCAGTTTTTCCTGGTTGCCGGAATTGAACTTGACTTTTACTTCTCCCGACTGGCCGGGAAGAATTTCTCCTTCCGTATATTCCCGGGAAGTACAGGAACAAGTCGTAACCACATTTCTGATCACAAGATTTTCGGTACCGGTATTGGTAAAGACAAATACATAGCTGATCGAATCGCCGTACATGATATCACCATAGTCTTTCATGGGTTCAGCAAAACTGATCCTTGCGCCCTTCTCTTTTTTCCCTTCCTGAGCGTTGGCAAGGGAAGCCAGCGATAAACACACCAGTAGAATGATTATAGTCCTGACGATCTTCATGGTTTAAATGAATTGTATTCTAATTTAACTTTATCCCTGTACAAATACAATATATTTTCTTTCAAAATCCCTGCCAGGTTGAACACCCCGTCAAAAGCCCCTATCCTGGTCTTCTCCAAAAAAACGGGCGTGAAAATTCACTAAAAATACTTCTTTCGTAGCCCGGGTCATGGCCGTATAAAGCCAGCGGAGGAAATCTTCGTTCAGGTTTTCCTCTGTCAGATACCCCTGGTCAACAAAAACAGCCTCCCACTGTCCACCCTGGGATTTATGACAGGTCAGTGCATACGCAAATTTTACCTGCAAAGCCGTAAAGTACTTGTTCTTCTTAACGGCTTCTAACCGGGCCTTTTTCGACATCAGCTCCCCGTAGTCCTTCCATACCTCTTCAAACAAAGTCTTATTTTGTTCTGTCGTAAGGCTGGCGTTATTAGAATACAAAATATCCAGAAAAGCCACTGCATCAAAAGTAGGATGTGACGGGTGATCGAGCAGTCTCAGTTCGAGGTTGACAAAGCGGAATCCGTACATTTCTTCGTATTTCCGTATTTTCACCACCTCTACAAATTCCCCGTTGGCAAGAAAGCCCGCCGGAGAATCCTCCGGGAGGGTTGCATAGTTGTTTTTCACGACCATCAGCAGATCTCCTGCGCTGACCTCATCTTCTACTCCTTTGATTGTATTTCGTATATAGCGGTTATACCCGGTAGCCGACTTATTGGAGCGGGTGACCACAATGGTATTTTCTTCCCCGTATTTCCGGTAAGCATAGCGCAGTCCGTCTTCCATTTTTTCTCCGTTCATACGGTAGATATCTTTATAACCCCTGGTTATAAATTCTATGGAAGTCGCTTTTTCCATCAACCGGTTGCGCAACATGGTCGCATTTCGGAGAATCCCCGATTCCGTTTCCTGCCGTACCACTTCCGTCAGTTCACACTCATACAGGTTTGCGAAAAAACGGTTTTTCAGGTATCCTCCTTCCAACGCAGGACTTAATTCCAGCTTGACCGGAGGGAGCTGTGCGGTATCTCCTACCAGGATGAGCTTGTTGGATTTTTTTTCAAATACATAATCGATCACGTCCGACAATATCCCCTGAGGAGAGGCTTCTGCCTGGTCGGAAAGCATCGAAGCCTCGTCAATAATAAAAAAGGTCTTAGACAGTACATTTTTCTTTCTCCTGAAAAACAATCCGTCTCCGTCCCCTTTTTCCTGCTGGTAGATCTGACGATGGATGGTAGAAGCGTATTTACCGGAATAACTGGACATTACCTTGGCCGCCCTGCCTGTAGGAGCCATCAGGATACAATTATATCCTAACGAATCCAACATATGGACCAACGCACTCAGCAAGGTGGTTTTACCTGTACCGGCATATCCGCGCAGCAAAAAAACAGGACGGGCAGACGTTTTGTCTTCTATAAATTTATCCAGCAATCTGAACGCCAGTTCCTGGCCTTGTGTAGGGCTGAAGGAAAATTTCTTTCTGATAATTTCTGAAAGGACCAAGGCTTGTTTTTACAATTATTTTGTACGAAGTTAGATAAAATATAATTCCAAACGAGCATAAACTTCCCACATCTTCCCTTGGGGAAGCATGAGCGGGAAACAAAAAATACGACACAGGAATTTAATCACAGGCCATTTGGTTATAAGAGGAATATGAGAGCGGAAGTTGAAAAAGTATATGGCAACAGAGTACGTGTGAGGATATGCGGGATCTGTATCAAAGAAGGACAAATTCTATTAATTAACCACAAAGGCATCGGTGAAAAAGGCCAATTGTGGGCTCCTCCCGGCGGAGGACTTGATTTTGGGGAATCAGTAGAGCAAACACTTATCCGGGAGTATCAGGAAGAAACAGGACTTGACATTGAGGTCAAAGAATTTCTGTTCACCAACGAATTTTTAGCCCCTCCCCTTCATTCCATCGAATTGTTTTTCCGGATCGAGATCAAGGGCGGGATTCTGACCAAAGGCAAGGATCCTGAAATGGACGAGCACCGTCAGATCATTCAGGAGATCCGATTCTGGCATTTTGAGGAAATCAGTAAGCAGGATCCTTTGATCTTTCATCATATTCTCAAAAACGTAAAAAGTGCAGAGGCACTTTTGCAGTTCAGAGGATTCCGGAGATAATCCCCCTTTCTGTTTTGCCTGTTTCCCTGTGGATAAATAAAAGATATTTTTGTTTTCACAGAGAATTTATACAATTAAAATTTGTTAATTTTGTTAAAATTTAAGTAATTAACTTAAAATTATTATATCCTTCAAGGTATCTTCGGTTGACAATAGCTCCGGTAAACTTTGTGGATAAACTGTAAATAAAATGTCTACACCCTGTTAATATGTCAGAAAAACAACACTACAGGCTTAATAAACAAATCAAAGACGACAGCTTTGATGTAGATAAATTGTCTCAGTACAATCTGTTTATTCAGATCAGTAACCGTTTATTCCGTATTTGCGTCACTGATACCGAAAGGAACCGTTGTCTTCTGCTGGAAGACTATACCCTGGATACGATCAATTTTCCCGAGCAACTGGTTACCCAACTGGAGCTTATTTACGACGATCATCATGTTCTGAAAGCAGGTTACTGGAAGTCTATCAAGCTGGCCATTAAGGGGATGAATTTTTCGCTGATCCCTAATTCGCTGTTTGACAAGAACTACCTGAAAGAATATCTTTCCCTGAACTGTACTCTGAACTCAGAACCTGAAGAAGGTTTCTATTACTATAGCCAGAAAAGTATGGATGCGGTAAATATATTTTCCGCTGACAAAAAAATTATCGCCTGGTTCACTAAGATGTATCCGTCCAAACATCTCCAGGTAGTACACCATACAGCTCCTCTGATCGAAGGCATCATGATCAATGGCAATGGCCGTTCTGAACGCCAGATGTATCTGCATGTAGAGCAAAATTACCTGACGATCCTGGTCAAAAATCAAAAGACCCTTGAATTCTGCAATACCTTTTATTTTGCCACGGCAGAAGATTTTATCTATTACGTTCTGTTTGTGTTTGATCAGTTGGATCTAAGCCAGGAACAAACGGCTGTGACAGTATGGGGAGAGCTTACTCCTGATTCCCTGGTATACAGCAAACTGCTGAAATACATCCGCCAGGTATCGTTTGGAGAAAAACCTACTTCCATGAAATTCGGATACTGGTTTGACGAAGTAATGGACCACAATTTTTTTGATCTCTATTCAATGCACTTGTGTGAATAGAATTCAGGGGATAACACATCGCCTTGTCTGGTTCTGATCAGGAGAAACCTTTTTCCAAGTAAAAAGAGAGAAACACTGTTGTGTAAGGGCTCTGATGTCTTTTTCCTGCACAACAGATTATTATATTTCACTATATTCACTCTATGAAAGAGCAAAGCATCTTAGACAGACTTCACAACGACGGGCTTCTGACCGAAGAAAATTATCAAGAATTATCCCGTCAGCGTTCTCTTCGCTTATTCTCCGTCCATTGGGAACTGAAGGTCATCCTATACCTGGGAGTACTTTTGCTGAGTACAGGCCTGGGGATCCTCATTTATCTGAATATTGATACGATCGGCCATACGGCCATCGTGGCACTGATCGGTCTGGCTTGTCTGGCCTGTTTTGCCTATGCCTACAAACACCGGAAACCGTTTACCCGGGAAGAATCTGTGAGCGAACATCCTTTTGCAGATTATATTTTGCTGCTCGGCTGCCTTTTATTCCTGACCCTTGAAGGTTATCTACAGGTGCAATACACTATTTTCGGGACTCGCTACGGGCTGGCTACGTTAATCCCTTCGCTCCTGTTTTTCTTTATCGCTTACCGCTTCGACCACAAAGGGATCCTGTCCATGGCCATTACCGGTACCGGTGCATGGCTGGGACTTACGGTGACTCCCCTGAGCGTATTCGAACAGGGATTCGGCTCCGACGAGTTGATCTATACCGGAATCATCTTCGGGATATTACTGGCAGCACTATCCCATTCAGTGGTGATCATGAACCTGAAAAAGCATTTTTCTTTCATTTATTTTAATTTCGGGATGCAGCTTCTTTTTATCTGTACCCTCTCCGCTGTCTTTACCTTTGAAGCGACCAAATCCATGTACTTTATATTACTGGCAGGGCTCTGTTATCTTGCCATACAATATGCACGGAAAGAACAGTCGTTTTACTTCCTTTTAATGGGTGCTCTTTATGGCTATATCGGCCTGACGTATCTTTTTATCCTGTTCCTCATTTTTCTGAGCGAACAAATGTCTGCCCTCGATGCCGGTCTTATTTATCTCGGCTTACTCTACTTTATTCTTTCCTGTATAGGAATCCTATACTTCTTCTTCAACTATAAAAAATTCCTGAGATCCTGATATGATTGCGTATAATAAAGAATACTTAGACAATGCTTCGATCACGGATCTTGCAAAAAAATGGTTGAAACAGAAGCTGATCAACGGACAGGCTTTTGAGGCCATCCGGCAAAAATATCCGGTGCCCTTGTATACTCCGAATATTTTCATCCGGCTGGGGTTATTCATTTTTACATTGATCTGCCTGAACGCTGCCTCGGCTTTAGTGTTACTATTCACAGCAGGGTTCGAGAGTTCCAGTGTTTATAACTTCGGAATCCGCTTCTTTATCCATGGAATCTTTATCCTCTTTTTTCTGGAAAACCTGGTCCAGAAAAAGAAACTATTCCGTTCGGGAATAGACGAAGCTTTTCTGTACATGGGACTCAGTTCTATCATCGGTGGGGTCACAATGCTGTTTTCCGAACTTGACCTGAGTTTTGAGGATCACCTGCTCCTGTTTTGCTTCATCGCACTTCCGTTTCTGGTAGCTGCCAGCATCCGTTATATAGACATCCTTACGACGGTTTGTTCGTTTGTCTGTGCATTTCTGATCGTATTTCTCCTGGTATCCAAAACAGGACCATTTGCGAAAGTGATCATGCCTTTCCTGGTTATGTTCCTTTCTGCGTTCGTTTATCTCCAAGCTGCTAAACTCCGCAAGCAGGACAGGCTGCGTTTCTGGGACAGTCCGTTGCTCATCCTGGAGATCTTATCCCTTGTACTGTTTTATCTGGCAGGAAATTACTTCATTGTACGCACTTTGTCCGAAGAACTTTTCTCTCTGCAACTGGAACCGGGAGAAGACATCCCGCTAGCATTCTTTTTCTACGCCTATACAGTCCTTATTCCCGGCGCTTATATTTATTGGGGGCTGAAAAAGAAAAACCGGATCCTCCTTCAAACCGGGCTTATCCTGGTAGCCGCCTCGGTGCTTACGTTCAAATATTATTATAGCCTTGGGCATCACGAAATCACTTTTACCATCAGCGGCAGTATCATGATCGCTGTTGCCTGGCTGTCCATACGTTATCTGAAAACGCCCCGGCACGGGATCACCTTTGCAGAAGATAAGGAGGAGAAATTTCTTGAAAAATTTGATTCGGAAGCGCTGATCATTGCTCAAAGTTTTTCTCAAACTCCCACGGAAAACAATGGTCCGGATTTCGGAGGTGGGAAATTCGGCGGCGGCGGAGCTCAAAGCGATTTTTAGTCCGCTATTTTTCTGCTATCAAAAACATGGTGGTCACAGGATATTCCATGAGTACCGGCTTGCCCTCTTCGATACGAAAGAGGTCTACTTTTTCTTTAAACCTGTTTTCCACCATCCAGGGATTTACAAGTGCCGAAGAACGGGGATCAATGCTGAAGCCCACTTTTTTCATTGCTGCTTCCCAATCGCTGAGCGACCAGAAGCAGAAGCGTTCATGCATCTCACTTTCCCAATTATCCGTGTAATCTTTCTTGGTCATAAACTCGGCAGCGTCCTGAAGTCTTATTTTCACATAGCCAGTTCCTTCTATGAAGACTTCTTCCAGCTCCCACTGGTATCCTTCCTTTTTTCTGAAATCAAGTACAAAACGTTTGAATCTTGCCCAGGTAGACATTCCATTCAGATATTCTGAAAGCAATGTACGATCAGAGAACTGCTGTTCGTAATCATCGTTCCGTCCGTCGCTGCGGCATAGTTTCATGTATACGACTTCTTCTTTATATTCCGGGCCTACCACGTCACGGTTGATCCACACTCCCCCCGGAACCATCTCTTCGTACCGGTTGCGGATAAACTGCAGAAGGTCTTCGCGGCTCCCGTATGATTCGATCTCATGAGTAAGCGAAGAGGTAAAAATGGTATTCATCGAATTTTTCTCAAAAACCAGTCCCGTCACCGCATTTTTCTGGGCAAAAAAGACGAATGGATTTGAGAACTCTCCATTGTGCTTGCGCTGCTGGCAAATATCAAACAGGTGCCTGGAAACTTCTATCCCATAAAAATCCGATTCTCTCAGGCGTTCGTCCTGGCAGCCCAGCCGGATCCAGGATCCTACGGCACAGCCTATATCGCCGATGCGACCGGGGCGGATAAAAGAAGCCGTATCTTTGTATTTCATTTCCGCTATGTCATCCATCTGCCGGACATAGCTGTTATAATCCCTCGTGGCAGTGATATCGCCGTCTTCTCCCACGATCTTATCACGGAACAGCATTTGTACTTTATCCCCCAGCCGATAACGGCTCCAGAGCGTATACGAAGCATGATGCATTTTATCCAGCACTATCGGATCCTCTCTCCAGTGGGAGGGCAACTGAGCAATATGCTCTACCAGATCCCAGGGCGGCAAGGCCCGGAGTTTCCAGGAGTTTAGCTCTTCCAGCTCCGCCGGCAGGATTCTGTATCCCTGTTTTTCATACATATGCAGTACAGGGGTGGAGCACACCACCACTGTATTATGCGGCCTCAGTTCAAACGCCCCGTCGCTTTCATGTTCAATTCTTTTGACCGTGTAGGAAGCAAAATCGTCTACTTTCCCTACATCGTCTATCCCATATACATAACAAGGAACATTCAGCTCCCGTCCGAACTCCTGAATTGCCATGGCTCTTGTATAAAAGGGAACAGGATTACGCCGGGTATTCGAGTGATTGGCAGAGGTAACGGCAAAGATCACCGCCTCAATTTTACCGCTCCACGGTAAAAGTTTTCCTCTTACATCATTCAGTTCTCTGCGGCCGGAATGAACGAGGCCATACAAATATTTAAACTGAAAATCCGTAAGCAAATGATGGCGTCCTGGGATGAGTATGTACATAGGAATAAAGGTTCTGGATTTGGTTTATCGGAATAAATAGTGCTGGACGTTGATATAGACCATCGGATAATCGTGAAGATAGCTCCTGCTGTACAGAGGGAGCGCCACTCCCAGATCAAGCCGTGAATTTGAATCAAAAATAAACTGCACCGAAGAGCGTAGTTCGGAATATTTATTGGCAATAAAACTATTGTAGGTATAGGTTACATTTCCATTCAGGTATTCGTAATCATAGGGAAGGCCATTGTAGCGAACCGTGGCGGCAGTATAGTCCTTATTAATGAATTCTGCGTACAGGTTTATATTAAGGTCCTTGTAACTGTCATACCGTTTGGGATAGAGACGGTAGCCCAGCGAAAGATTGTAAGATACTGCATCTCCTGATTTAAAGATCAGCTCGGTCAGGTATTCGTCCTGGCTGTAAGGACTGCTTTTTATAAACCCCCAGGTAAAAGAAGCCGCAAAGCGCTTGTATAGCCGCGTCACGATCAGACCACCTCCGTATCCTGTATTGTCAGTCATAAGATTAGGTTCTCCTTCCGTATGCGCTACAAAAGATTTACCGGCTTCTCCATATACGGCTACCCTCCAGTGCTTCTGCTCGGTATCAAAACTCAGGACACGGTACTTTGCGTATACATTCACGCCTTCCAGCAAAAAAGGAGAATCGGGATATCCTCCCTGATGGTGGTTAAGGATATAATTCACAAATCCTCCCGGGATTCTCTTGAAAT
>CAYTGJ010000025.1:0-6614 GCA_964437245.1 uncultured Chitinophagaceae bacterium | reverse complement strand
ATGATTGGAGGCTCCTACCGTAGTCATGACCGTAAGGTTTTTAGTCAGTCCGTACATCAGCCGGAAACCTGCATAGTAGCGTGACCGGTTGCTGATGTCCCGGTACATCTCATTGATCTGCCGGAAACCCACTACCTTTTTAGGTACAGTGCTGGCAGGTTCGGTATAGGGAAATAATTCCTGTGAAAACAATTCAGGAGAAAACAGCACCGCAGAAAAAAGTACTACCCACGATGTAACGTAACGTAGTAGACATTCTCTCTTTTGCCATTTTTCTTCATGTCTTTCCTGATCCATTCTTCCCAATGGGTATATTCTTTTCTTGAAATTAACCTTTTATTTAAAAATATAATAGTAGTTACTCCTTTAACAGAGGTCTCGTCCACTCCCAAAAAATGAAAACTTTCTTTCCCTGCGGAATAA
The DNA here is from genome assembly GCA_964437245.1 of uncultured Chitinophagaceae bacterium. Taxonomy (GTDB): domain Bacteria; phylum Bacteroidota; class Bacteroidia; order Cytophagales; family Cytophagaceae; genus JANYCO01. Next base: position 6,191 of record CAYTGJ010000025.1, on the reverse strand, counting down.
GAAAAATGATTTTCAAGCTTTAACTCAGGGAAATCGTATTCTGCCAACATATAACGTACCGAAAACCCGGCGTCGTATACTTTATCTGAAAGCTGCTGAATAGAAACTTCTTTTTGCTTTCTAAAAAAAACAATGACGGTGTTATTATTGAGGTCCATCTGGATCTTCTCTACAAAGGGAAGACGGCGAAGGGAATTTTCTACGCTGTTGCCGCACAAAGAACAAGTAAATCCGTCCAGTCCCATTTCTACTTTCAGATACTGAGCCCTGGCAGGATCAATGACCAGCCACAGCAACACTACATATATACACACATACCGGGTCATGCTCTAAGATACGAAACGTGTTTCGTTTTATCAAAAGATCTGGCTGGACATTTAACGTGAGAGCGCCGTTGTATCAAACGAAAAGCAGGAGCGGTGTTACTCTCCTGCTTCCATTTCTGTTTTATAATCTTCAATGGCCGAATAAATTCCCCAGGCGGTATCCACTCTTCCTCGTTCCTCTTTAAGATAATTGGCGTCGGTGGTATCGGTCAGGAAACCTGTTTCCACCAGTACACTGGGCATGGAGGTTTTCCAAAGTACCAGGAACCCGGCCTGTTTAACGCCCCGGCTATGCCGGTTGTTGGTTTCTGCAAATTCTCTTTCGATCTTACCAGCCAGTTTGGCACTATTGGCCATGAAAGCACTCTGGAAGAGGGAGAAAAGGATATAAGACTGAGGGGATTTTGGATCAAATCCTTCGTATTTTTCTTTATGATCGTGTTCCATAAGAATGGAAGAATTCTCTCGTTGTGCAATCTCCAGGTTCTGCTCACTTTTATGAAGTCCCATGCAGAAGGTTTCTGTACCATACAATCCGGCCGGACCGGAGTTGACATGGATCGAGATGAAAAGATCTGCATGATTACGGTTGGCGATCGCTGCGCGTTCATGCAATTCCACAAATACATCTGTTTTTCGTGTATAGACGACTTTGACATCTTCCATATTCTGCATGATAAATTCCCCCAGCTTGAGGGCAACATCCAGGGCAATGTCTTTCTCTTTGGATCCGAACCCGGAGCATCCCGGATCTTTTCCTCCATGTCCTGCATCGATCACAATCGTTTTCAATTTAAAAGAAGCCTTCGTTTCCAGTCTCTGAAAGGAAGACATCAGAAATAACATCGCAATCAATATGGACAACGCTGTCTTTTTCATTTTACTTATTCAATGCTTCTTCTAATTTTTCAATACTGAACGTACTATTGTCAAAATCCGCTACAATATTTCCATTGCACAACACACTTACTTTGGGTGGAGAAGGAGCGCTTCCCAGCAACTGAAAGAAAGTGCTCGGTTCAATGATCTTGTATGGGAACCGGTACTGAGCTACTTTAAAGAAATTCTCTACCTGGTCTTCTGTACCCCAGAAGAGGTAATAAACCGGAGGAATGGATTTCTTTTGAGAAAGTTCGCCTATCTTTTTGGCTGTTTCCATACAATGATCACATTCCAGACTAAATAACGTCACAATCTTCCTTCCATTGTCTAAGTCTGCAACTACTCCATCGCTGAATTTTTTAAACGGAGCATATGCCGATACTTTTTTAACCGGACATAAAAGATCCGCTTTCGCTACCGGGGCCACCTTGCGTACGGTATCTGCTGTTACAACAGTAGCGGACTGAGCTGTTTTCTTTTCAGGAACCACAGGATTACTATTATTCAATGAATCTCCCTGAAGACTATCCGGAAGCACTACCGGTATCAGGGTGGTATCCTGAAGCGTTTCTACCACCTCTACTTCATCTGCTGTTACAGTAGTACAAGGAGCGAATGGGTAGGACATGAACAGCGCCAGATTGGCAAGCAGGTAAATTACTAGCAGGACCAGTAAGCTGTTTTTTTCCTTTTCCCGGTAGATCATATACATATATCCCAGGATCCCGAGGGTAAATATATTTTTAATAAGTGCCTGCAAAGGTGTCATAGGGATCAACTGACCAAAACATCCGCAGTTCCCTGAATTAGCCCCCTGTGTATAGATCACAAAAGAAAGATGTACACAGAAGGCGATAAGTAAAAATGCCGTAGCAGGAATAATGATTTTACGAAGATAATTGGATTGAAGGAAAGCCACTCCCAATGCCAGCTCCAGCGCAATGATCAGCCTGGCAAGGTAAGGCGCCGAACACCAGTCTACAAATCCAAGATCTACCAGTTGTTTCTCAAAAGGAACGATCGACGGCACCAGCTTCAGCACTGCCGAAGCGATAAAGAGAGTGAAAATGACTAATCGGAGGACAAATAGAATTAAAAGTTTATTCTTATTCATAAGAGCAGTTAATATTCCGGATTTTGTGATTAATTTTATACTAAAATAGTAGTTAGAATGTTAATACACAAGCTTAAACAGCACAAGAAAAAACTATTCTTTGTCACTCTGAGCCTGGCACTTATCATTCTGTCAATGTTCTTCCTGAACCTGCTTTTCCCTTTCCCAGTCAAAATCCATTATTCACAGATCGTACTGACTTCCGACAGCAGTATTGTCCATGCATCTCTCAGCCGGGACGATAAGTGGCGTATGAAAACGGAGCTGCACGAAATCCTTCCCCAGCTCCGGGAGGCATTGCTTTACAAAGAAGATCGCTATTTTTATTATCACCCGGGATTCAACCCTTTGGCGATCGGTAAAGCACTGTTTCACAACATCCTTTCCGGAAGAAAAACCTCCGGAGCTTCCACCATTACCATGCAGGTGGTACGACTTCTGGAACCACGGAAACGAACATACGGCGCGAAATTTCTGGAGGTCTTCAGGGCCATGCAGCTGGAATGGATGTTCTCCAAAGACGAGATCCTGCAACTCTACCTCAACCTGGTTCCCTACGGGGGAAATATTGAAGGAGTAAAATCCGCCTCGGTCCTATACTTTGACCGCCAGCCCAACCACCTGAGCCTGGCCCAGCTCACGGCACTGACGATCATTCCCAACCGTCCCACCTCTCTCCGACCTGGCAGGAACAATGCGTTCATCCTCCAGGAACGAAACAAATGGCTGCTGCGGTTCAAAGAAGCAGAACTCTTTCCCCTGGCAGATATTGAAGCCGCACTCGCAGAACCATTTGAAGGCCGGAGACTCAACGCTCCCAAAGAAATCCCGCACCTGGCCATACGACTGGGCAACCAATACCCAAAAGAGGATATCATCCTTACTTGTATTGACAAAAAACTACAGCACCGGATCGAGCAGATCAGCTACAACTATATTCAGCGGATCAAACAAAAGCAGATCCATAATGCAGCGGTTCTGCTGCTCAATAATCAGACAATGGCGATCGAAGCCTATATGGGTTCTTCTGATTTTTCCGACCATGAACATGCGGGACAGGTAGATGGTGTCCGGGCCGTCCGATCTCCGGGCAGTGCGCTGAAACCAGTCATCTACGCCATGGGATTTGACGAAGGCAGGATCACCCCGAAAACCATTCTCAACGATGTCCCTACCGATTTCAACGGATATGCTCCTGAAAATTTTGACAAACAATTTAACGGTAAAGTAACCGTCGAAACTGCCCTGGCATTTTCACTTAATATACCGGCGGTAAAACTGCTGGATGAACTTACTGTACCCAGGTTTGTACAGAAACTAAAAAATGCATCGTTCAAAAAAATAGCCCGGGAAGAAAAAGGGCTCGGGCTTTCCGTTATACTGGGCGGATGTGGAGTAACACTGGAGGAAATGACAGGCTTGTACAGTGCCTTTGCCAATTCAGGAAAACTCTTTACACCCCGTTACCTTCTCACGGATCCCAAGGCCGAAAAGGCAGAGCTTTTCTCTCCTATGGCGACTTATATGGTCACCGATATTCTCACCCAGATCACCCGGCCTGATCTTCCTCATCATTATCAAAGCTCTTATCACATTCCCACCGTAGCCTGGAAAACAGGGACCTCCTATGGAAGAAGGGATGCCTGGAGCATCGGGTATAATAAAAAATATACGATCGCTGTGTGGATCGGTAATTTCTCCGGGGAAGGGGCTCCCGAACTGACCGGAGCGGAAATCGCTACTCCACTTCTTTTCGAGCTTTTCAACAGTATTGAATATAATACAGCCAGCAACTGGTTTTTCAAACCCGATGAATTAAAATTCAGATTTGTATGCCCCGAATCAGGAAAACTACCGGGTGACTACTGCGATCATACGGTCGTAGACTATTATATTCCGACCATTTCTTCTGCGGAGAGATGTGAACACCTGAAACCGGTCCTTGTGGAAGCGGAAGAGCGCTACAGCTTCTGTCCATTGTGCCTGCCGGAAGGAGGATATAAAAAGAAATTATACCCCAATCTGAATTCGGAACTGATCGACTACTACCTCAGCAAAGGGATTGTGTTTGAGCAAATTCCCGAACATAATCCGCGGTGCAGCAGGATACAGGAATCCAACGCTCCTAAGATCACCTCTCCCGTACACAACAAAGAATACATCGTAGAAAAGGAAGAGCCGGCGGAGATCGTACTAAAATGTAATGCGCACAACGAGGTTAAAAAAGTATACTGGTATATCAACAACGAATTTTATAAAGAAGCGCTGGTACATGAAAAGATCTTTCTAAAACCAACTGAAGGGAAAGTAAAAATATCGTGCAGCGACGACAAAGGCAGGAACACTGACATCTCCATTTTTGTCAAATACTACTAACAGAATATTCCGGAATCCGAGGTTTGTCCCTTGACCACATCCGGGTACTCATTTTTTAAAATCCGACCAAGATGCCATATACAAGACAAATCCAGAAATTTATGGACGGTCCTCCATCACCTGCGCTACTTTGATCTTTTCTCCCTGATTTACTCCTGATAACACTTCAATATTGATACCGTCTGAAATCCCTGTTTTGACCAGTCTTTTCTCAAAAATATTGGGTTCTTTTTCTACTTCCACCCATACAGAGTCTCCGCTAAACTGGAGCAGACTTTCTTTGATCGCGAGTACGCTGTCCTTACGGGCAAAAATAATATCAGCATTGGCACTGTACCCGGCACGGATAAATTCATCGGCCAGCAGTTTCATAGAAGCACGGATCTCAAACTTAATGGCTCCTTCTTCTGTCACTCCTTTGGGAGAAATAAATTCGAGCGTGGCGGTAAACTTTTTATCTTCAATCGCTCCTATGATCAGGTCCAGCCTCATTCCTTCCCTAATCTTTCCTACTTCCGACTCGTCCACTTTTCCCTTAAAGACCATATCATTCATGTCTGCCACCGCAGCAATGGTGGTACCTTCGTTAAAGGTATTGCTTTCGATCACAAAACTTCCTTCTCTTACCGGCACATCCAGCAACATCCCATCCAGGGTGCTTCTCACGAGCGTGGAAGCATTCGAAATATTTTTCACAGCTCCCTCTTTGACGATCTGTAAGTTATTTTCCGCGGCAGACAGATCTTCTTTCGCATTATTAAACGCAAGCAGATAGCGATTGAACTCCGATTCTGCGATCAGTTTTTCCTGGTATAGTTTTTCATAGCGTTTATACTCCCGCTCTGTATCCTGAAGGCTGATACGGGACTTGTTTACATTGGTCTCTGCATTGTTAAGATTCGCCATGTTCGGAATAATCCTGATCCGTGCCACCAACTGTCCCACTTTCACATACTGACCAGCTTCCACATATATTTTATCAATTACGCCCGAAGCTCCTGATTTGATGTTTACTTCTTTTCTGGGCTCCACAGATCCCGTAGCAACAGTCTTTCGGACGATATCGGTCACGAACGGTTCTTCTGTCTTATATGCCTTAGGTTTCGGACCGGAATTCAGGTACAGGTAGACAATGGTCCCCAGAAATAAACCCAGCAGAAGTACCAGCAATAAAATTTTAACGATGCGTTTGATCATTTAGAGTATAAATAAATTTGACTAATTATTACCTTTTTTAAATCCCCATTTTTCATTCGTCTTTCAATGCTTCGATCGGGTTGATCCTGGCGGCTCTCATTGCGGGGAATAGTCCTGCCAGCGCTCCCGTCACTACGAGAATGGCCGTAGCGATCATGGCGATGTTAATATCAATTTCCGGGTTATCGAAATAAGGATTTTTGACCGGAGAAAGACTCATAAAGTAATTGATCGTTTCCAGCACCGCCACTCCTGCTACCAGGCCCAGATACCCGGAAAGGCTTGTGATCACTACC
>CAYTGJ010000024.1:10516-38417 GCA_964437245.1 uncultured Chitinophagaceae bacterium | reverse complement strand
CATCCATAGAATCTCCTGTGGTAATGGTTACTACAGGGGCCGGAGTCAGGGTTATTTCCACTGTATCCGATACCGGTAAACAGAATCCTCCGTTACTGCTCAGAACGATTCTGATTCTGTTGTTCGGAGAAGGCAGGTTCGCTCTTGCTCTGTCGGCAGCGGTAAGGGGATACGTAACATTCTGCAGGTATGGACTGGATTGGAAAGATCCGGTACCGTTGCTGCTCCAGTTGTAGCCATTTGTAGAAAGACCGGAAAGATTAAGGTACAAACTGTCTCCGCATATCGGATCAAAAGTAGAGGTAATGTTTACCGTAGGAGGTTGAGTCAAATGGACAAGTACCGTATCTCTCTCTGGTGAACAAAGTCCTGTAGGATCAGTTGCCGTCAGGAACAGCATTAGTGTTGATCCTGTGGTATCTGCTGGGTAACTTAATGTATAATTGGTTGTCAAAGAATTAGGAGCAGAGAAACATGTGCTTCCACAGTTTGGAGACGACCAGTTCAGGTTAAATCCTGAAGAAGGGGTAATTGATCCAACCAGGTTAAAGGTTGGATTGTTTTTACAGATCGTACGATCCATACCCGCAGAAATAACCGGTGATTCTGTAAATACAACTGTTGCTTTAGCCGAATCCGGAGGACAAGTCCCCGTATTGGTGGCAATCAGAGTTAAGGTTACAAAACCGTTCTGTACTTCTATAGTATCAGGATCATAAGAAGTTGCAACAGGGAATGCATTGGTAGGAGCAAAACCGGTTGTTTTAGTAGCTCCGACATGCCAGAAACCCGCATTAGAATGCGTTACCGTTCCGATGGAGGTCAGGTCGATCACATTATTATTTGCACATACAGGAGGCAGGGCAGGAAGGGTCACTCTTGGTTTTTTATCCAGAGTTACCGTTACTTCAGCGCTGGTATCTCTTCCGCAAAGATTCACGTTGTCAGTGATCAGGATGAAGTTCAGCGAAACTGCTGCGGTATCGGAAGGTGCAGGAGTATATGCAACCTGGGTTTGAGCGGTCAGGTTATTATAAGTATTATCAGGACTAAAGGTACCAGCACCAGTACAATTAGTACAAGCCCATGTTCCTGTATTGGCATTTGCAATAGTTCCTCCCAGTACCACGGATTCTGTTTGACAGAAAGCAGCAGGAGCGGTAGAAATAGTAGCTACTGCGGGAGCAATAAAGGTATAAGAAACTTCACTGGTTCTTGCGGCACAAACTCCTACGGCATTCGTAGTGGCACGGAAGGTGACGGTTGTACCGGCATCCCCGGCTCCTACAGTATACGTAGCAGAAATAGCACCAGGTCCAGGAGTCAGCGTTCCTGTATGAGCTCCTACGGTAGTCCATGTAACACTTGTAGCACCGCCTGATAATACAGAAGGAGTCAGTGTGATAACTGTTCCCGGAGCACCACAAAGATTCTGATCTGCTCCTGCATTCAGTATAATTGGATCGGTGATTGTTACAGTGGTGGTAGCTGTATCAGGGGAACAAATTGCAGAACCTGTACTGATAAGGTTGAAGGTGACAGTACTGTTAAATCCTACAGTATCAGCAGCGGATAACGTATATTGAGTAGGGCTTGTAGTGGCATTGCTGAAAGAACCGGTTCCCGAAGAGGTCCAGATCATTCCTGGTGAATTAGCGACAGTACCGCTCAGGTTAATGATCATAGTGTTTCCGCAATGGTCTCCTACCGGAGTGATCGTAACTTCCGGAGCAGGCCGGAACGTGACGGTCGTACTGGCGGATACGGCAGGACAACCTGCGCTGGCAGGAATAGAATAGGTAAAGGTTCTGGTCTGATTTACTTCTGCCAGAGCAGGATTATAGCTTGCTGTTAATGAGTTAGGATTGGTAATTGAAGAAGCACATCCTACGCATGTCCAGGTACCTCCGGGACTGCCACTGCCATCCAGTGTAGCAGGCGCATCGTTCATACAAACTGTTTGAGGAGGCCCTACATTGGCAACCGGAATATCGGTGAAGAAAAGGACTCTTTCCTGGATAACAGAATCACAATTGCCATTCCCAAATCCTGTAAGGGTAATAAGTACAGTTCCGTTTGCTTTATCTGTAGCCGTAATGTTATAGACGGCTGTTGTCAAACTATTTGCATTGGTGATAGTACCGGTCCCCGATTTCACTCTCCACAGTACCCCAGCGGTATTGCTCTGAGTTCCACCGGTCAGTGCTACTGAGTTCTGGTTACTACAGATCGTCAGGTCAGGTCCTGCGTTTACTACCGGAGCACGGTCTATTCTTCCTGTCCGGGTAGTAGATACCGCCACACAGTTCCCATTGTTGGCTGAGATAAAGGTAAACGTTACGCTTCCATTATTAATATCACTTACACTAGGAGTATAAGTGCCCGTAAGATTATCAGGACCGTTTAAAGAGAAACAACTTACACAACCACTGCTGGAAGACCATGTACCGGCATTCCCTGGAGTGGCATGAGCGGATAAGGTCATCGTCGCATTGTTTTCACAAACTGATAAGATCGAATCAATCGATACTACCGGGCTTGGCGTGATTGTAAAGGTAACAGGAGAACTTGCTACGGCATTACAATTCCCGTTGTTCCCTGTTTGAAGGGTGAACGTAACGGATCCGTTGGCAATATCAGTAGCACTTGGAGTGTAAATAGTAGAGTCCAGTGCAGGAGACTGTCCTACACGGTTGGCATCTACAAAACAACTGTTACATCCACTGCTGGATGTCCAGGTACCTGTTCCGGTAGAAGTACTTCCTATTACTTGTATCACAGCATTATTGGCGCATACTGTTCCCGGTACGGTTGTAACGGTTGCTGTAGGAGGAGCAGTATAAATGATCCGGGCAATGTCTGAAACAGGAAGACACCCATTGAAAGATGGTACTTGTAAACGGATAACGGTAGTATCTCCGGCAGACGGAGAGGTTGCGGTAAAGGTAGTAGCAGGACTTGCAGTATTACTAAAAGAACCTCCCGGTCCGCTCACTACTGACCAGACAGAAGATGCACTTGCAGGAATTACTGTTCCTGTAATATTGACCACTGGGTTATTGGCACAGATATGATGATCTGAACCTGCTTCTACTAATGGAGGTTCAGTAAACCTAATTAGTACTGTATCCCTTACTGGGAGACAACTCGAAGGACTGGTCACGGAGATTATTAACCTTACAGAACCATTGCTTTTGTCATCAGCAGAAGGAGTATAAACAGTATTGGCTATACTAGTAGTGCTGAAGGTTCCGGTTCCCAAAGTGGACCATTGGATAGTCCCTACAGGGCCTGTAATAGTAGCCGATACGTTGGTAGTATTTACATTACGACAGACTTCCAGTGTTTCAGGAAGTGTTACCACTGGATTTCTGACAACGATTAAGGCCACACTGTCTACGGCAGATAAGCAGTTCCCTACGGGATCAGCTACAAAGAATAGTCCTATAATGAAACCTATTTCTGGTGGAGTGAGGGTATAAGTAATACTGGTAGCCTGATCCGAAGGGCTGATGGTACCCAATGGTTTGGTTAATTTTTTACTGTCTCCATACCATTCACCTGGTATAGGAGAATTTACCGTTACAGATACCACTGGATTCTCAGGACAATATTCAATTGTGGCTGCTGGTATGTCAATAGTATTAGGATCAGTGAAAGTTACTGCAACATCGCTGGTTACAGCAGCACATGGAGAGCCGGTTACCGGATTAGCAGTCAATGTGAATGTGTAAGAAGCAGGTAGCGTGGTTGGAGGTGTGAATATTGTAACCGGGTTATTCGTTGGGGAGAAAGAACCGGTTGCCGGTGTACTTGCCCAGGAAACCGAACCATAGTTAGTCGCAGTACCATTCAACGGAATCGTTGCCACGTTGTTTCTACAGGCGGAAAAGCCAGGTCCTGCATTGGCAGCAGGAGGAGCATAGAAGGCTATAATAAGAGTATCTCTTACCGGACCACAGGAAGGGGCACTTGTTTTGGTAACGTTAAATGCAATTTTGGCTATTCCTGTTGTTAATTCTGCCAGTGTAGGGGTGTATACCGGAGTCAGTGTCCCGTTCCCTGTAAAAGAACCGCTTCCTGTCCAGTTTACAGTAAAGCCTGTAAGGCTGGCAGAACCATTGATGGTAGCCTGATTGGCAGGAATTGGAACAGTGGTAGGACCTGTAAGGTTGCGGCATATTTTTAATGTATCCACTGCATTCACCAGAGGTACCGTTTCTACCGTGATGGTAAACGAATCTCTGGCCGCAGGACACAATGCCCCGGCAGCCTGAGAGGATAATCTCATGGTAATAACCCCGCTTGTAAAGGAAGCAGGTGGGGTGTAAGTTGCGTTTGTTCCAACAGAAGCATTGTTAGGAACAAACGTACCACCTACCAGAGGAACACCTCCTACTAATGGAGTCCATAGGAAACTGGTTACCCGGTTATTCCCTCCGGAAATATTCGGCGCTATACCTGTGTTGAGACGTACTAACGCGTTGTTGGCACAAACCGTAATATTTTCTCGTACGAACACCACTGGTCCTTGTGTAATATTAATACGTAAGGTGTCGTTGGCGGTACCACAAGGAGTTTGAGCGGTGGCAACAGAAGTAACTCTTAAAAGAATATAACCTCTTGCCAGATCCAATCCTCCTGCGTCAGGAATGTAAGTGTTTTGAAGATTGCTTGGAGCAGAGCCGAAAGTCCCTGAGCCGGTTACAATAGACCATACTCCTTGTCCGTCTACGTCATCCGTTACGTCCAATGCATCCTGAGCCAACGGAGGCTGAAGATCAAGGTCTACTTTTACCACCCCATGAATCGGAATAGGAGCTCCCGTAGGATAACATACATTTTTAGTTCTTGCCCCAGGATTACCTCCTGTTCCATCCGGGTTGGTAGGCACTGCTTCTATATCAGAAAAAACCTGTACGTTACTAGGGAAGTAGTCTACTTCCCGTTCGATCACGTTGGCATTCCACCATGTGTTGAGTGTCTCCGCACAGTTTGGATCTCCTGGACAGGCGACATTCATACCGCGCCATCTCCACAAGTGACACCCTTGTATGCCAGGCGTAGAGGCACTGTGGTCAATGGAAGGGTCACAACCCAAAAGGTTGTAAGTACTTGCTGCGACAAAAGAATTGAGAGGATCTCCGTCATGATATCCTACGGGAATGTCAGGCGTAAGAGGATTGTTATCATTATCCCATAAACCATCCATGGCTTGTCCTGCATTAATATTGGTTACACCGGTTCCGGCCGGAGGGCGGTCATCCCAGAATACGAGAATAGGTTGTGCCCCCGGAGTAGCGACTGGGGCCTCAAGATTGATGAGATATCCGAACTCGTGATCTTCCACGTCATAAAGCGGAAGGTTGGTAAGTCCGTTGAAATAATTGACAATTACTCTTAACGGACCATAGATAGGATTTCCTGCTCCATCTCGTCCATCCCAGGGGATACAGGTATTGATGCCTGCGGGGAGATTCATATTATTAAATACCCTGGGAACAAAAGGAGGTTCACCGGGTTTGGGAAGGAGGGTAATGCCGACAACCCCGCTTTTGGTTACCTGTAGATTGATACATCGGTCATTATCACAACCTGTAATCGAAGCATCGGTTACGTCTCCAAAAGATTCTTTTGGGGTGACTCCGCAGACGTTGTTCGGATCAGAAGGATTGGCAAGATTAGGATAGGGGTTATTTAAGAAGACAGGATAATCAGGAGCTCCGTTAAACTGGATCCTGGAGCGGCGGTCAAAATCTGTATCACCTGTATTAGCAGTTCCTGTTGAATTGGCACAAATGATGAACCCCCATGGTCTCATTTGGTTAAAGGTTACAGAGGTAATTACACTGTCCTTCGAATAGAAATAAAGTTTACTGTTGAAGGTGAATTTAGGGTTGGTGCTTCCATTACAGTTGATATCCCAGGCAGCACTATATAATCTTCCCTTTCTTACTACACGGGGAGAAGAAGTGTTATTATCCCATACGGTCACGTCAAACATGGCAAGATGCCTGTTTACGGTCTTCTGTTCGTTGGTAGGATGGTTTCCGTTGAATACAATGAAGAAGTCCAGGTATCCGTCCGCTCCTGCCAGGGCCATATCGGCAGCAGTGACTACATATTGTATAGGAGCATAACCGCAATAAGTCCGGGCAGGGTATCCTACTCCTAATTGCCCGGCAGCTACAGTAGAACAAGCCGGAAGGGGGCCGACTGCTGCCTGGCTGTACCATCTGATATAACCAGGTTGAGTAGCTTCTGCCGAAGTAGGCATTCTATAAGTGTAGGTTGCTCCTGAAACCGTTTCGACTCCTGCAATGGCAGACAGGTTGGTACTACCTCCTGCTCCGTTGAATCTTACAGCAGTTCCATTCGGACGATAGAGTCTCCAATAGGTCAGTTGATTATTGCTGGGGTTAAAGCCGAGGTTGATTACTTCTCCTGCCTTACAGACCCGAATTTTGATCCGCATTTTTTCATTCGCCGCAGGGATCGAGCTATAGGTTCCCGTTGCTCTCCCTAATCCTCCAGGAGAGGGCCCCTGATCCCAAACCTGAACAACGTTGGCAGGTGTGGTAGGGGTTTGTCCCGTATAGTTACTTTTAGTAGTGTCGAATTGAAGACCTGTTCCGACAGGAGTGGTGTTAACTAAAAATTCCCGGGTACCTTCCCCATATATATTTAAAGTAAACAAACATGCGATCAGCAGAAACAATAGAGATCCGGCTCTGGATCTACGATAGTTTTTTGCCGCAAAAGTTTCATTAGTAAGTTTTCTTTCCATGCATTTAAATCAATTATTTCCCCTTTTTAATCATTCAAATTGAATTCGAACCATAAAGATATCCTTTTTATATTCTACAATAGTATAAAAAGGTAACTCCATGTAATTATTATTATATAAATATTGTATAAAATGGTGCCTGTAGTCAATAAGTGAGTAGTAATTAGAGTAAATTTCAACTATCAACTTATCAAAATACAAACTAAACAAATTTTAACCAGAATTCTAATATGTATGATAGTTTCGTAACTATTAATTTATTAACTATGCAACTTAATATACTTATTTTGGATTATTTAGCAACAAATTACCTTAGTATACGTATGCGATGGTAATTTGTTTAGAAAAAATAGCAATATACTCTGTTGTGTTGATAAATTAAGAATTCTTTCAATCCAGAGGCGAAAAAAGATTATATGAGTAAGTTATACAGGGTTTTATGTTTAATATTTAGCCAATTGGGGATCGTAAGTGTTATAAACGCCCAGGATGCTGTTTTCTCTCAATATTTCGCCTCTTCCCTGTACCTTAGCCCATGTTTTGCCGGACTGGAACCGCATCTTAGTGTAGGAGTCAATACCAGGACTCAATGGAAAACCATCGGTGCGCCTTATGTTACCCATCAATTATCTGTCATAAAACCTTTTTATAAATATGGTCTTACCGACCATAATATGGGAGGCGTTGGATTCTCTGTATACCAGGACAAAGCCGGAGATTTCGGATATCAAACCCTGGGGGCTAATGTAAGCGGAGCTTATAACCTGAGAGCGGGAGAGAATCATACATTCACGTTTGGGCTTCAGGCAGGGTTTATACAAAAGCAAATTACACTGGCAAAACTGGAATGGGGAAGCCAGTTCAATGAATTCAAGGGGTTTGATCCGGCAAAGGATCCTGATCTTATGCAGACAGACGGTTCTCTGGCCGGACGTAAACTTTTACTGGACCTGGCAGCAGGACTTTTATATTATTATAAGGCAGGAAGAGACCGGCGGGAAAAAGGGATGGGACTTTGGTTCGGCTATTCAGCGTATCACCTCAATCGTCCGAATGAATCATTTATATCCGGTTCGGTAAGTCGTCTTCCCATGCTTCACAAAGGGATGGCAGGATTTGAGTTTACACTAGGGTCCCGTTTCAACCTATCACCGAATGCGCTGGTGGTTATGCAGGGACAGGATGCACAGGATACCAAAGGGCTGAACAATATGCAGGTGAATGCCGGGATGTATATTACGTACCTGCTTATTGAGTCAGAGTCTGATATGTTACCCAAAGATATTATTTTAGGAGGCTGGTACCGGTTGAACGATTCTTTTATAGCTTCTGTCGGATTAGTTTCGAATGTCTACACCATAGGGTTCAGCTATGATCTGAACCAGTCAGGGCTGAAGGTGGTCACACAAGGGAAAGGAGCATGGGAAGTTTCCTTAAAAATACAGGTTCCGAAAAAAGAAAAGGTGAAAAGATATTATACACCAAGAATTTAAATTGTGCGAATTTGGCATATATTTACATATATGAAGAAATTAATCATCTTTAGTCTGGTCGTGTTTTGGGGGATGTTTTTTTCAAAAGATATGTATGCCCAATCCAAAGGCAAACCCGTCAAAAGCAGACCTAATCCTACCTTAATCCTTGCGGATAAGCATTATAACAATCTTGAATATTATCTGGCGGCACACGAATATGCCCGTGTGTTGAAAAACGACTCTAGCAACGCTTATGCCATGTACCAGCTGGCAGAATGTTATCGCTTGTATTTCGATTATAAATCTGCTGAAGTATTTTATCAGAAAGTAGCGACAAGGTTCAGAGATAAATATCCGTTAGCCAGGTTCTGGTATGCCACTATGCTGAAGGATAACGGAAACTATAAAAAAGCCGTCACCAATTTTGAACGCTATCGTCAGGAACATACCGATACTGATCTGGAGACGGAATTGTACCGTGAAAAAGCTACTCAGGAAATTGCCGGATGTTATATTGCCATCGAAGAAAACAATAAACCAAAGAAAGATTATGGATTCAAATGTTTGCCGAAGCCGGTCAACAGCCATGAATCCGATTATTCTCCGGTAATATTCGAGAACGATTCTTTTATAGCGCTGACCTCTTCCAGGAGAGGATCTGTAGGAGGACACAGGGATAATTCACTCGGTGGAGCTTTTACGGACGTATACCGTTTTCAGAAAGATAAAGATACATTATGGAACATTGTGAAGCATAGCTATAATGATGAATTTAATAAACTAAATACCCAGTACAACGAAAGCTCAGGATCGTTTACCGGCGATCAGAAAAAATATTATTTTACCCGTTGCGACGAGATCATCAAAGTAGATAACTACGAAGAGTTCAACTGTGCGATCTATGTGAGTTACAATAAAACCGGGAAATGGGAGAAACCGACAAGATTGAACGAAAATATTAATACCCCTGGTCAATGGAACAGCCAGCCAAGTGTTTCACCCGACGGGAATATTTTGTTTTTCGTATCCAAACGTCCGGGAGGACTGGGGTTGCACGATATATGGTATAGTACCTGTAACGGAGATGATCAGTGGGGACCTCCGATCAACCTGGGAGATAAGATCAATACACTTTTCATTGACGTGTCTCCACGGTATTATGCAGATCAGAAAGTATTGTTTTTTTCCTCGAATGGTCACGGAGGTCATGGAGGTCTTGATATTTTCATGACAAAAGAAGAAGATGGATTTCAGAATATTATCAACCTGGGATATCCATTCAACTCTAACCGTGACGACTTTTATTTTGTATTAGGAGAGAAAAAAGGATACATCACCTCTAACAGAGAAGGTGGGGTGGGGAACGATGATATTTACACTTTCAATATCAAGACCAGAAAAGGCCTTATCCATCAGATTGAAGATTCCACGGCGACTGATGACGATGATACTATTGTAGTGGCGGCTCCAAAAGTACCCCGGGACGAACATATCATTGATATGGCAAAAGAAAATGTCCAGCGGCTGGCACATGTTAACGGAGTGGTTACCGATAGTCTGACCAATGCTGCTTCCAAAAATATAGAGATTGACCTGATTGATGAGCATGGTGATGTGATCGCAAAATCCATGACCAACGATGCCGGACAGTATAATTTTGGGAATCTTCCCAATAATAAAGAATACAGGATTATCCTGAAAAATACAGATCATCTGACACAACATTATCTTACTCCTCCGCCTAAGATAACGTATACCAATATTGCGGTAGAACCAAGACAGGAGCTTATTTCCAAGATCAATAAAGAAGGTTCCGGAGTACCTAAATTATTAACCCTGACAGGTGTGCTTACCGACAGCTTGTCGAAAAAACCGGCGCCGAATACGGAAGTTTCTGTATTGGATGAAGTAGGGAATATTCTTCTTACCACTACGACCAATGAAAAAGGGGAATATAAGTTTGAAGATCTTCCTTCCGATAAAAATATCAAGGTTGTGCTGACCAATACCAATCCTAATGAAAAGGCATATATTAAAACAAAGCCGGTAGCACAATATAAACCGGTTCCTGTAGCACTTGTAGCAAAAGAAGTGCTGGTGACGGATATATCGAAAGATCGTCTGGAAGGGAAAAAGTCCTTTATTGTAAAAGGAGTTGTCAATACTGCCGGTACCAACAAGCCTGTTACCAAGGGAGCGATAGAATTGATTGATGAATTTGGTAACATTGTCCAGTCTGTCAAAGTGGATCCTACTACAGGAAGTTACAAAATTGAGAATGTAGCATCTCACAAAGATTTCAAGGTTGTATACAAAATAAGTGCAAAGCAGGAAGAGGAGTTTAACACAGCTTCTCACACCGTGACGTATGTAGAACCGCCGAAGCCATTGGTGAATACTACTGCGTTGATTGCCACGATAGAAAAAGAATCTCTTCCGGAGGCAAAGAGTATCTCTATTGACGGGATCATTTTGTACGAAGATACCCGCAAACCGGCAGCAGATGCTACAATCCTGCTTGTAGATGAAAATGGTAAAACACTTAAATCTACCAAAACGGATAAAAATGGATTCTATAAGTTCTCAAATCTACCTGGAGGACAAACGTATAAGATCATTTTGCAGCAAGGTAATCTTAAAGAGTCCGAAGACAGAAAGTATATAGCAGAAAAAGTAAATGTAAGAGGACTGGATGTAGTAGCAAGCAAGCATTTGTTTGAAAATATCTATTTCGATTTTGACAGTTATAGCCTGAGAAGCGAGGCTAAAAAAGTATTGGACGATCTTATTCAATATTGTAAGAATGATCCTGCTATTCAGATCGAATTATATGCCAATACGGATAGTTATGGTACCTCTGAATATAATAAAATACTCTCCGCCAAAAGAGGGAAGGCAGCTATGGATTATATGGTTTCTAAAGGATTGAGCCAGTCTTCGATGGTAGTGAATGCCATAGGAGAAAATAATTCTATTGCAAGTAATGAGACAGAGTTGGGACGTCAGCTTAACAGACGGGTAGAGTTTTACATTCTGGGAGCAAGAAACATAGAATCAAAAGCAATGACTTATGTGATCGAACCGAAGAAAACACTCTATTCTCTGGCCAAAGAATATGATATGACTGTTGAAGAATTAAAAGAGCTGAACGGACTGGTAGGAGATGAACTGGTAGCGTATACACCTCTCAGAGTGAAGAGAAGAGGGGATGACAATGACATCATTGCTTTGGCTACCCGTCAGCAGGCTCATGGCTACCGTGAGGCTAAAAAGCCTTCCCGAATAGAACAGGAGCTGATGGCTAAAAACGAGAAACTAAACCGGAATTTTGATTACAATAAGCCGGAATATAGAAAATATGTGGATAGCATGGAGCTGGTTGAGAAGAAAAACGTGATAGGGAACAGTAAGTTTGAAGGACCTAACATCGCTTATTATATAACGCAACCTAAAAACACCCTGTATAATATTGCACGCTTGTATGCGGTATCAGTGGAAAGCCTTAAATCGCTTAACAATCTGACCAGCGATACTATTTATATTGGTCAGAAGATAAAGGTGGATTTTTCACAGAAAGATCCTTCTGTAAGAGGATACCTGGTAAAAGAAGGGGATACGATCGGCGAGATTGCAAAGCGTTTCGGATTATCCATTAATGAGCTACTAGAGATCAATAACCTGGATGGGTATATTCTGAGAAAGAATATGATCCTGCGTTTGAAGAGAGACTAAGGTGATCAAAAAATAATAGTCAAATTAATTAACGGGGAGTCATTTTGGAAGTGACTCCCTTGTTGTTTCATTTGGGATCTCCAGTTCAAAAGTAGTTCCTTCTCCTTCTACAGAAGTCATTTTTATTTTCCCATCGAGTTTTTCCAGCGTTTCCTTGACAATATACAGACCTATTCCTGAACCAGTACTTTGGGTAGTGGCTCTGTAAAACATGTTGTAAATATTGTCACAGTGTTTTTGAGGGATTCCAATACCGTTGTCACTGATCTGTATTTTTACATTTCGTTCTGATACCAGCACAGAGATCGAAATCTCCTTATTGGGTTCTTCTCTTTTCTGATATTTTATAGCATTGGAAAGCAGATAGCTGATGATGACACTGATCCGGAATTCATCGTTGACGAATGGCTTGTCCTGAACAATAGAGAGATTTATATTGATATCATTGACCTTTGTGTTTTGAGAATGCTCAATAACATTTAATGAATCCTGTATTACTTTGTTAAAGTTGATCTCGTTCAGCGTTTTTTCAGAACGTGTGTTTTTATAATAATCGATGATGTTGTTGATGAAATAATCAAGTTTTTTAACACTATCAGACAGTAGCTGCAGTAGATTATCTTCGGTCTGTTTTTCTTTCTGAGCCAGCTGCAAAATACCAAGCATTGATTTTACCGGCGCTTTCAGATCGTGTGAAGCACTGTAGGCAAAACGATTGAGCTCTTCATTGGTCTTTTGAAGTTCTTCGTTTTTAGTTTTGAGCTGATGATTGATGAAATAAAAACGAAATGCATTATCAATCGCAAATTTCATTTCGTGATCGTTCCATGGCTTTTCGAGGTACCGGTAGATCTGTCCTTTGTTGATTGCATCGATCACGGCGGTGATGTCCGAATATCCGGTGAGAAGTATTCGGATAGGATCAGGGTGATCGTTGAGGATTGATTCGAAAAACTCAACACCTGAAACATCAGGCATTCGCTGATCCGAAATAATAATTTGTATGTGGGGATTATTACTTAAAATCTGGTAGGCTTCTGCGGAGTTATTGGCAAGGAAAATAGTATACTCCGTCCTGAACTTTGCTTTAAAGGATTGAAGATTATTGATTTCATCGTCTAAATATAAAATACTTATTTTTTCCATCTACTACACATCATGGTAATCTCTCAAAAAAAATCTGCATAAAGATAGGCTCTTTTACCTTTATGCAAATGATAAGTTAATAAAAAATAAATGTTCAAAAAAGAAACTATTATAATTTATGAAAGCAGTTTCTGTCGCAACATAAACTCAAGTTGCTTGTTGGCCTGTAGAAGACTTTTAGTTAATTCCATATTTTCTTTTCGTAGAGAATATACCTCGTATGCTTGATTGATGGACATTTTAAGTTCTTCCTCGTTCCATGGTTTGGAAAGATACCGGTAAATCTGTCCTTTGTTAACAGCATCTATGAGCGCTTGCATATCGGTATAACCAGTAAGCAGAATTCGTATAGGATTCGGGTGCTCTTTGACGATTGATTCGAGAAATTCTACACCCGTCATTTCAGGCATGCGTTGGTCGGTAATAATAATTTCTATCTCAGTTGTTTCAAGTATCTTTCTCCCCTCTGTCGCAGACTCCGCAGTATGGACATCGTATATTCTACGGAAATTAGCTTTGAATGCAGCTAGGTTGTTTATCTCATCGTCAACATAAAGAATCTTGATTTTATCTTTTTCCATTGAGTGTAGCTTTGATTATGGTTTAATACTTAGAAATAAATATATCAATAAAAAATGCAACAATTTACCGATTAAATAGTAATATGCATAAGTTATCAAATATAACGATAAAAGCCATAAAAAGTTCTGAGAAATTGATTATGCCAGGTATCATTTAAATATTCCAAGTATTTTATTTATTTTCAAGCTAAAGTCCGTGATAGCCACAAATTTTATTTTATAATATGATAGTAATTGCCCGGGAATATGACGTTCAACAATTGCCTCTGATAAAGACTTATCTCAGTTAGTAATATGATTAAGTTCAGAGTCTTTAGAGCTATTGATAGCATGGAATCCTGTCAGAGATATGTAGAAGGGCATATGAAGGTCTTAAAGATTTTTGGCATTACAATGATCACTTCTGCCAATATTGAATGGTTTCTAGACCCCAATACATATGTAATTATAGTGGAGTCGGAAGATAAAAAAGTGTTGGGAGGTGCAAGACTACAAATAGCACATAGAGAAACTGACTTGCCTATTGAATCGGCTGTAAGCCATCTAGACTCCCGGATGACAGAATTGATCCATCACCACATACCTGAAGGTACAGGAGAAATTTGCGGTCTTTGGAACTCCAGAGAAGTAGCTGGAATGGGAGTAGGAAGTATTTTTCTGACTAGAGTAGGCGTAGCAATCGCAGATTTTCTGAATCTTAAAACTCTATTTGCTCTTTGTGCACCTGTGACAGTTTCCAACGCTATAAAAGCAGGCTTTGAAGTTGAAACTTCCATTGGCAACAATGGTACTTTATATTATCCTAAAGATGATTTATTAGCAACGGTGGTTATACTCAGGGATGTTAAAAATTTACCTACTGCTGATCCTATGGAAAAAGAAAAAATATTTTCAATGAGGCAAAATCCTCACCAAATTGTGATTGAAAATACACCTAAAGGAGAAGTAGAAATTGAATTTAACTTAAGTATAGCCGATTAACTTTTAAAAGGCATGTCAACATTGATTGATTCTTTTGTAAAAGTGGTAGGCATTGAAAATGTAACTACTGATTTTCAGTCTTTGTCCGAAGTTGAAGCTACTACATATCCTACCACACAAAAAATAATTGCAGTAGTACGACCTTCTGACAAAGTGCAACTCCAGGAATGCATCCGGCTCGCAAATCAGTTCAAGGTTCCTGTCTATCCCGTAAGTGGTGGGAAAAACTGGGGGTACGGTTCCCGGGTGCCTGTGGGAGACCAGGAAGTGGTGATTGATCTGTCACAACTTGACCAGATCAGCGATTTTGACGAAAAATTAGGTTATGTGACGATCGGTCCCGGTGTTACTTACCAGCAATTGTTTGATTTTTTAAGAGAGAGAAACTCAGAGTTGCTGATTAGTATTACTAGCAGTAGTACAAACTCCAGCCTTGTAGGCAATATTATGGAAAGAGGTATAGGCACAGGGTTATATGCCGACCGTCTTTCTTCCGTTTGTGGGTTTGAAGTGTTGTTACCTAACGGAGAATATATAAAAACGGGTTTTGGAGAATTGTCTGATGCTGTTACCGGAAAAGTGTTTCGTTGGGGGGCCGGTCCTTATATGGACGGTATCTTCACTCAATCCAATCTGGGTATAGTGACAGAGCTTACACTTTGGTTGATGCCTTGTCCTGATTATTTTCAAATCTTATTTTACCAGATCAACGGGGGAGAGAATTTTTCCCGGTTTACTGATGTGCTGCAGGAAATGATGCTTAAAGGATTGGTGAGGCCTACCGTATCACTTTTTAATTTTCATCGGGTGATTGCTACTATGGGGCGTTTCCCTTGGGCTGATGAAGACGAAATCATTCGCACCCGTTCTATTGATAAAGTAAATGCGATCCGGAAAAGTATACAAACTCCTTTTAGCGTGGGGCTGTGGAATGGAGAAATCTCTATCCGTGGTATAAACAAGGAACATACCGATTATCAATGCGCACTGATCAAAGAAAAAATAGAGCCGTTGGTAGAACAATTAGTTGTATACGAAGTATCAAAAGAAGAAATGATTGCTCTGCTGAAAGGGTATCCGATTGAGAAGGAGGGAGTGACGCATGATCTTGTCAAAGATATCCTGATCAAAAAATACCTGGGTATTCCCAATGATAGTGCCATACGTCAATGTTATTGGAGAATGAAAACATCCATCCCCGCCAAGATGAATCCGGATACCGATCAATGTGGGTTGTTGTGGTTTAGCCCGATCGTTCCGTTTAGAAGTCAGTACCTCAATAGAGCTATTGAGATCATGGAAAAAACTGTAGAAGATTATGGATTGGAACCGGCTATTTCACTTCAATGCATGTCAGAACGTAGCATACATGTAATAGCTTCCATTACCTGGGATAGGTCAGTGCCTGGTGAAGATGAAAACGCACTTGGTTGTTACAGGACACTTCGGAAAAAACTTAATCAAGAAGGATTCCATTTTTATCGTGAATCAACTTTTTCAATGAATGAACCGTATGAACAGAATAACTACCATACGTTTTTACAAACGATTAAAAAAAGTCTTGATCCTAATAATATTTTAGCACCTGGGCGATATATCAAAGATACACGTATATGAGCATTAGATACTTGTCTTTTTTCTCTTTCTTGATTTTAACACTGTTGACTAATTTTTCTTCAGCAGAAAATAAGGACAGTGTATTCGTTTTTTCTGATAGTACCAAGATTAAAAGAATCAATGGAATAAATCATTTCAGAATATTTGAAGACCAATCTAATACGTTGGATTTTGCTACGGTTGTTAAAAAACATTTTGATCCCTGTACACAAGAGATTCCAAATCTTGGGGTGACACCTTACAGTTATTGGATAAAGTTACAAATCAAAAACATGACTTCTGTCAATGATCTTCTGCTCGAACTGGCACAGTCTACTATTGATGAGATCGAATTTTATTCTATGGATTCCACAGGAAAAGTAGAATTTCAGGAGTCAGGAGAACAAGTTCCTTTTTTTGATAAAAAATACAAACACCCTAATTATGTTTTTGATTTAAACCTTGTAAAAGGTCAGACAAAAATTTACTATTTTAAAGTAAGAAGCGGAGAGCAGATCATGGTACCTGTGGCCATGGGAAGATCGCAACTAATCTATGAGGCAATGGCCCACAAGGACACTATTTTCGGTGTTTATTTCGGGATTATCCTAGTAATGGTTTTATACAATTTCTTCATTTATGTGACTGTAAGAGACCATACATATCTGTGGTATGTTACTTATATCATGATGGTCGGGTTAACGCAATTGTCATTGCATGGATATACCTACAAATATTTTTGGCCTAAATATCCTGCGTTTGCCAATGAAAGTGTATTTTTATTAACATCGTTGACCAGTATTGTTGCCATCCCTTTTATCAGAAATTTTTTGCAAACGAAAAAATATGTACCGAAGCTTAACAAGGCACTGGATATATTCTCCATAGTATTTGTGATCTGTATTGTACTTTCACTGCTTAATTTCTACAATCTGAGCTTTCAGTTGATGCAGGTAGATACGATGTTACTGTCACTTTACCTGTTGTTCATAGGATTTAAGATCTATTGGGCTGGTTACAGAACAGCACGCTTTTTCCTGGTAGCCTGGTCAATTTTTCTTGTAGGGGTATTTATTTTTATATTAAAAGACTTTGGAATTCTTCCCAATAACAATTTTACCTTCTATATGATGCCTGCAGGTTCTGCCATCGAGACGATCCTGCTTTCATTTGCATTGGCAGACCGGATCAAAATACTTCAAAAAGAAAAAATGGAATCGCAGGTACAGGCTCTGGAAGCATTGAGAGAAAATGAACGTATCATCAAAGAACAAAATGTGTTGTTGGAATCGAAAGTAGCAGAACGCACTTCCGCATTAGAACAATCAAATGAAGAATTAACTACAGCACTTAGCGAACTGAAACAAACGCAATCTCAGTTGGTAAATGCAGAAAAAATGGCTTCTCTTGGTCAGCTTACGGCAGGGATTGCACACGAGATCAACAACCCGATTAACTTTGTGGTGTCCAATGTAAAACCATTGCAGAGAGACATTGAAGATATTCAGGAACTCGTAAGCAAATACGAAATAATAAGTAATAATGGAGATAAGGAAGCTGATTTTGCAGAGATAGAATCCTTCCGTAAGGAAATCGATTATGAATATTTGAAAGTAGAAATACGAAACCTGCTAAAAGGAATTGAAGAGGGAGCAACGCGTACAGCGGATATTGTAAAAGGCCTGAGAGTATTCTCTCGTCTCGATGAAAATGATTTGAAGCGGACAAACATTACTGAAGGAATTAACTCTACTCTTACTCTGTTGAATACCGAAATCTTAGGATCGATTGACTTAGTCAAAAACTTTGCACAGCTTCCGGAGATAGAATGTTATCCAGGAAAACTTAACCAAGTGTTCATGAATATCATGAATAATGCTATTTTTGCTATCAAGGCCAATGATAACCGGAAAGAAAAAGGAAGGCTGGAGATTACTACTTCGTATGATCACCATTACGTATACATATTCATTAAGGATAACGGAACGGGTATGACAGAAGAAGTGAAAGCAAAAGTGTTCGAACCTTTCTTTACCACTAAAGATGTAGGAAAAGGTACAGGATTGGGTATGTCAATCACTTTTTCAATCATCGAAGATCACAAAGGAACGATCGAAGTGAATACAGAACCCGGAAAAGGATCTGAATTTATTATTAAACTACCGGTCAATAATCGATGAAGGATTCACGGATAATTCTGGGATAGCCAAGCGCATCAAATTCTATGATCAGTTTTTTCCCTTCTTTTCCGGTACTATCAGACGTACATTGTTTTCCCGGTGTCAAAAAATAGATATAGTTTTTTTTCCCCCTTGGAAACTGACGGTTCCTTTCCGGAGAGCCCAATAGCTCTGCAATAGCATCGTCGTCAAATTTTTTCAAGGCTTCTTTTTTTTCCAACAGTACTTTCCCCAACTCTTCACGACGATTCCCGCAGGCATTGTAATCCTCTTTCCAGGCCTTGTCATCAAAGCCGTCCAACGGATTTCCCTGCCGGCAGGAAAACGGTAGCACAGCAGCGGTTAGAAGTAAAAATAAAGAGATACGTTTCATCAGTCATCAAAGTATTTTTCAAAACTACGAAAATAGTTCGTGCAAAAAAGAGGGATCAGGCCGTCCGTCCGCTAAGCTATTTTTTATCAGTTACTTACTATATGTAAAAAAATAAAACAAGCTGAATTTCAAATTATTGACTTTAGGGAGGGCTTGTATACCGCAACCTTCCTATACTTATCCACATTTCTTACGAGAAACCTTATAATTATTTATTTTCGTAAAAATAGATTTAGTAAAATACCATAAATGGCTGATAATAAAGAGGGTCTTTCAGAAGAAGCGAAAGACGACAATGTTCATGATATAGTACCGGTTTCGGGACTATATGAAAATTGGTTTCTTGACTATGCTTCCTACGTTATTCTTGAGCGTGCCGTTCCGGCAATTGAAGACGGTTTAAAACCTGTGCAGCGCCGTATCCTGCATGCCATGAAAGAGATGGATGACGGGCGATTCAATAAAGTGGCCAACGTCATTGGTTCGACAATGCAATACCACCCGCACGGAGATGCTTCTATCGGGGATGCAATTGTAAATATAGGACAGAAAGACTTGTTGATCGATACTCAGGGAAACTGGGGAGATGTAAGAACCGGTGACAGTGCAGCAGCAGCAAGATACATAGAGGCGAGGCTTTCCAAATTTGCATTAGAAGTTGTTTTTAATCAGGATACGACTCACTGGCAGCTTTCCTACGACGGAAGAAAACGCGAGCCGGTCACTCTTCCGGTTAAATTTCCTTTATTACTGGCTCAGGGTGTGGAGGGAATTGCGGTCGGTCTTTCTACAAAAGTACTGCCACACAACTTTTGTGAACTGATTGAAGCATCTATTGCTCACTTAAAGAAAAGAAAATTTGAATTATATCCCGACTTCCTTACCGGAGGGATGATCGATGTATCCAATTACAACGACGGACAAAAAGGAGGAAAGATCCGGTGCCGGGCTAAGATCGAGGAAAAGGATAAGAAAACATTATTGATCAAAGAAATACCGTTCAGTACGACTACCACTTCCCTTATGGAGTCGATTGTGAAAGCAAGTGAAACCGGTAAGATCAAAATCAAAAAGGTAATTGACAATACTGCAGCAGAGGTGGAAATAGAAGTACAGCTTCAGCCTGGTACAGACCCGGATATTACCATCGATGCGCTGTATGCTTTTACTGAATGTGAGGTATCCATCTCTCCGAATGCTTGTGTGATCGTAGGAGATAAGCCTATGTTCCTTGGAGTATCGGAAATACTGCGGATCTGTACCGATCAGACAAAAGAGCTGCTGAGAAGAGAACTTGAGATCAGACGGAAAGACCTGATGGAAAAGATCTTTTTCGGATCACTCTTAAAGATCTTTATCAGCAAGGGAATGTATAAGATGAAAGAATACGAAGAGGCTGGTTCTAACGAAAAGACCTTTGAAATTCTGCATGTACTTTTCAAACCTTATTTGAAGCAGTTTTATCGTCCTATAGAAAATGATGATTTTGCACGTTTGGTAGCCAAGCCACTAAGCAGCATTACCCGTGTTGACATCAAGAAGGAAGACGAAAAAATGAAAGAGCTTGCAGAAGAAATCAAGCTGGTGGATTATAACCTTCAAAACCTCACAGAGTATACCATTGGCTACTATGCAAATCTTTTAAAAGTATACGGAAAAGGACGCGAGCGTAAAACAGAGATCAGAACGTTTGACGTGATTTCGGCTACTACCGTAATTGCGAACAATCAAAAGTTGTATGTAAATAAAGCAGAAGGATTTTTCGGATATGGGATGAAAAAAGACGAATACGTCTGTGATTGTTCCCAGATCGACGATATCATCGTGTTTACCAAAGAAGGAAAATGCATGGTGAAAAAAATCGGTGATAAAGTATTTGCCGGGAAAGACATCATTCATATCGGAGTATTTAAGAAAAACGATGAACGGATGGTCTACAACCTGGTATATGGAGATGGTACTGCAGGAGCTTCTATGGTGAAACGGTTCCAGGTACTGGGCGTGACCCGCGATCGGGAATACGATCTTACCAAAGGAAATAAAGGAAGCCGTGTCCACTATATGTCTGTCAATCCTAACGGAGAAGCAGAAGTCATTACGATTACGCTGACTCCTACCTGTTCGGCAAAAATAAAAGTATTCGACTTTGACTTTACCAGTCTGGAGATCAAAGGAAGAAGTTCTCATGGAAATATTCTGACCAAATATCCGATCAAAAAGATCGCCGTCAAATCTGCGGGGGTATCAACTCTGGGAGGGATCAAGATCAGTTATGACGAAGCTACCGGAAGGCTGAATACCGAACTGAAAGGGAAATATATCGGCAACTTTAAAAACGACGATTCAATTCTTGCCATCTATACTGATGGTACGTATGAGCTGACTAACTATGAGTTGACCAACCGGTACGATGCTCCTAATTTGCTGTTGATTGAAAAATTCGATCCGGAGAAAATCGTTTCGGCAATCTATTACGATGGAGATTCAAAAAGCCATTTTGTGAAACGCTTCAAATTAGAAACGATTACACAAGGGAAAAAATTTGGCTTCATTTCAGAAGCGGAAGGCTCAAGGCTCGACCTGGTAAGTACCCAGCTATCACCGGAAATAGAGGTCAATTATGTAAAATCTAAGAATGTAACCAATACACAAGAATTGATCAGCCTGGATGAGTTTATTGAAGTAAGAGGATGGAAAGCTGTCGGGAATAAATTATCTGCCAATAAGATCAACTCTATCAAACTGGTGAGCAAAGACGATGATGATCCGGAAGGATATCATCCCGGTACCACTCTTGAACTAAAATTTTAGATTCTCAAAAATGTTTGAATAGTAAGCAGCGAAGATCCTGAAGATCATTCGCTGCTTATTTTTTATATGCTCCCGTTTTATGTGAGGCTGTAGGAGAGAAGATCATTGCTGCGACAGCAGTGCTAAAACAGAAAGCTCATATTGAACATCATTCTTGTTCTGGAGAGCGGCAAAGCCGCAGGAGTAGAAGAACTCAATGGATTCAGGAGTACTGCTCCCAGGATCATTTTTTGATAATAAAGATCCACTCCGGCATTTAGAAATAAATTCTGACCTCCGGTAGCATGATTGACGATCCCAAACTGCGCATCTTTGTCAAAACGTTCCAGGTATATACCCGCCTGTGGTAGTATTGTTATCTTTTTAGATATTTTCTGCCAGACGAAAAACATGGAGGAAACATTTAACTGATTTCCCAGCTTATAATACAGTTCATTTTCGAAGTGAAGCCTGTAGTTTACATCATTATTTAATCCTATTTTTCTGTACCGGACTGTATAGATCAGGGACGGCTGCAAGGCATATGCACCGGTACCGATCTGAAAAGAAGCAGGGTATACCGTTTTGTTTACATCCCGTTGCTGATATTTTCCGGTAGGAAGTTTTACTCCCAGTCCTGCCATCAGCATGTGTTTAAATTGTACGCTATCGGAGGTTCTGTTCACCAACGTATAATTGACAAAAGCAGAAATATCCCCGAGACCCTGTAGTTGCGCATCATTGGTCTCTCCATACCGGGTATTGATGGAGTAAGGAATGAAATAGAAAATCTGAAGTCTCTTGACGGGGTATAATCTACCCCATAGTTCCAGTGTGTTGAATGTTTCAGAATTTAGTTTTTCAGTTCCGCTCGCCAGGGGCTGATCACCTGTATAACGAAAGGACTTGGAGGTATATCGTATCCCAACGAAATTTTTATAGAACTGGGGTAAAATGCCAAGATAACTTCCTCCCGAACTTCCACCACATACATTACATCCCTTCGTATCTACAGAAAACAGCAGCATTGTAATCAGTAGTATAAATATCTTTTGTTTCATTTTATAGGTTCTTTGAATTTTTCGTCTTTGGTAAATTCATTGTCCGTCAACGTTTTTATAAATGCAATAATCGACTGTTTTTCTTCCTCTGATAATTGAAGTCCGGTAGCCAGTAAAGGATCCAGCGTAGAAGACTGTTTAACAGAGAACCGGTAATGGTCAATTACTTCCTCCAGTGTTTCAAATCTCCCATCGTGCATGTAGGGAGGCGTGATATAGGCGTTCCGGAGACTTGGTACCTTAAATTTCCCTTTGTCATGTTCCTGTCCTGTGATCAGGTAACGTCCATAGTCATTGGTAAAGTCGTCGTCAAGGCCATTGTTTCGGAAGGATTGATTGGTTTGTAATACTCCTTCATGGCAGCTTCCGCATTTGTTTTGAAACAATGCCATTCCATTCAGTTCTTCCTGGGTCATGGTACCTCCCTGCTCGTTTCTTTGATATTTATCAAATTTTGAATTGGAGGAGATCATCATACCCATAAATTGGGCAAAGGCTAGCAAAACTTCTTTGCTTGTAATCTGGTCGATCCCGAATGCCTGTTTGAATTTTTCAGGATAGGTGGAATGATTGTTCAGTTTATACAATACATTGGCCAGCGTTTCGTCCATTTCCAGCGGGTTGGTGATTGGCGCGATCGGCATTACCTCAATATGATTGATGCCACCGTCCCACATGAAAGAGGTATTCCAGGCTACATTGAAAATACCTGTAGAATTTCTTGTAGTAAACTGATCATCGATCCCGTGACTGAGTGGATGCTGATAATCGGAAAATGCAGCATATTGCTTATGACAAGTACCGCAGGAAACAGAATTATCTCTTGATAGGATCGGGTCATAAAACAACTCTCTTCCCAATTCAAATCCCGCTTTTGTAACCTTGTTATTTTGAAAGGTATAAGCAGGTTCGGGGAAATTGGATGGTACTGCAAACGTGTAGGGTAAAGGAAGTATTGGTTCTACCTTTTCCGGTTTGCAACCCGGCAGCATAAAAGAATATAGAAAAGACAGGAGTATTACTAAAATACTCCTGTCTTTATTCTTAGCGATGTACATGATCAAAGGCAAACATTTCACGATAGTTTTTAGAAATATTCACAGAAGTACTTCCGGTCATCATATGAGTAGGAGTAGTAGAAACCGATATCGTTGTTCCCGGTCCCTCAAACATTTTGCTGACATCCACTTTGTAGTGTACTTGTGGAGCAGCGTTCTGATTTACTGCAACAGGAAGAGGCCCGAAGTTGTACGATAAAGTTTGCAACGCATTGGAATTGTTGGCGTTTTTGAATCCTCCGATATGATACATAAAATTACCTGTACTTCCATTTTTGTAAGTCCCTTCAGCTTTCAGAAAGATATAACCAGTATTCCAACTCCAGAATGCACCATTCATAGGATCTAATGCTCCTGATTGTGCTCCGGAAACATTTCGGGTACTATCTACTCCGATGATGAACTGAATGTCGGTATATTCTGCTGCCGGAATATCGTTCAGCGTAATTCTGCATACTCCCTGCTGGGCTTCGGCGTAATTAATGAAATAATAGCTTTCAGGCTGGATCCATATAGAACCATCGGTTTTGGTCAGTTGTATATTTGAAACATAGAACTGGAATTTACTGAATTTCAAACTATCGTCGCCCGACGTTTTATAGTAGGTGTCAGCATTCAATGTGAAAGGGCTTCCCTCATAAAGATGTTCAAACTTCACCACCATAGAACCGGTAGTGGCTGCAGGGGCCTCGGGATCTACAGTTGTTTTTTTCTTACAGGAAAGTAAAAAACCGGATAAAATAATTGTAATAGCGTAGAATACTATATTCTTGTTCATTTCTTTTCGTTTTTAGTTTTTAAATACATAGGATTGAATATTATCGGATATTTATCATTCCGATAATGAATGAGCAGAATTCCTTTTATGCCAATTGTACAGCAGGAAAAGGATCTATCTGATCGTATTTAAGAAAGAAAAGAAAATGAAGGGGGATGAAATATGCCAGAGGTGAAAGTGAAAAAATAATCACAAACATATTGCGGATAAGCAATAGAAGTTGTTGTTGTCAGGGAAGGAGCAAGGCTTGTGAAAGTATCGTAATGGATAAAATCATCTGCCTTCTGCAACGATTTCAAAGAGCTGTGCGGCGCTTGTTTGTCACCAGTCTCTTCAAGCTGCTTAGCCAGATAACAGGATCCTTTACAACAGGAATCCTTATTGAATCTGTTTTCACAAATATTTTGAGCGATGTATTCCTGGTTAATTTTGAAACTTATAAAAATACCTATCTTGCCTGCGATTGACAGTACAAAAGTTGCCAGCAATATTATAGCGTAGGTTTTTTTCACGGTGAGTAAAGGTAAATCAGAATTTATTTACATCCAAAAATAAAATATTGAGGCCTGATTATGTATAAGTTAGTGATAAAAAGAGCAGTTCGGTTCCCCTTAAAACCTCTGGCGGCTTTTCCCAAAACACTTTTAGTTTCCGTATTTAGTAAGCTCCTCTTCTACGATATCTTTTTGCGAAGTCTTAATAGAATTATCAATAGTCGTTCCGGTCTTTTTTTGATTAGTACCGGAAGCCGGAGTAGTTTCAAAATCTCTGCTGTCTGATATCTGTACGATCGTTAGAATAGGTTTGGGAAAAATATAGACAAAGAAATTGCCCGTACTGTTTTTACAATTTGCTTTTGTGATCTCCACCGTCAGGCGATCTCCGGCCTGCAGGTCTTTATAGCTATAGAAGTTGATGAAATTTCCATTCTGTATTTTTTGTTCCAGCAGATTGTTACCTCTGGAAAGATTCAAGGTAGCTTCTTTCAGCACGCAGCCACAATCATTGCTGAAGCGTATGGTTTTGTTGGGATCATAAATACTCAATCCTGTTTTACGGTCCAGTTGTTTGTTGCCGTGCAGGATCCGGAAACTGTTGCACGTTTCAGACAGTATTGTGGCAGAACTGTTTTTATCTGTATTTTCGTTGAGAGTAGTAGGTTCTTTCCTGGGAAGGGGAGTTTCCGTTACATCTTCTTTTCCTTCTGAGGTAGCAGGAACTGATGTTTCAGCTATTTTTACAGGAATAGTATCCAGGCCTTCTTCTACTGGTATTACTTTTTCAGAATCGGTCAGGAGTGTATCTTCAATCAGAGGGTTGGTGGTCGCAGAAATGCTATCGGATAATTGTACCAATGTCTGTGTGGTTAGATTCTTATGGGTATAGGTAGTCGTGTTGTATACGACTGCTGTACCAACAATTGCGACACCGGCCCATACGGCAACCTTGGCGGTAGCTGCAGACGCCGTAACGTTGACCACACCTGTACTGACGAGGGACCCGGCAAACAAAGCAGATACAAACGCCAGGATGTGCCAGCCAAATCTTGCAAGGTGGCTGGTACCATGAACAGCGCTTCCGGGATGAAAAATAAAGAAAGGAATTAACAGTAACAGAAGACAAACGATCAGCAGAGTACCGTATAGCAGGTTATTATTTTTCTTGCGCTCAGCCATTGATCGTTAAGGTATAAGTCAGTACCAGGTACAAAGAAGCAAACCCCAGAAACAAAGGGATGATTAATCCTTTCAAAAGACTGATGCTGCCATCGGGCTTATAGGAAATTCTCCGTAAAAACACGATCAGAAACACCAGGATGAATAAATGAAATATAATCGTTTTTAGCATTCCTGTATAAGGGGAAGACGTATTGGCTTCGTACAGATGTGTAAGTGTGCTTACTGCAAAAGAAATAGAAATAAACACCAGTTCAGGACCGAAATCATAACTTTCCCCTTTAAGT
The DNA here is from genome assembly GCA_964437245.1 of uncultured Chitinophagaceae bacterium. Taxonomy (GTDB): domain Bacteria; phylum Bacteroidota; class Bacteroidia; order Cytophagales; family Cytophagaceae; genus JANYCO01. The sequence goes on along the minus strand of CAYTGJ010000024.1, from coordinate 11,916 downwards.
ATACTGGTAATTCCTTCGGTCTTATTGGCGATTCCTTTAATGGTTACGCTGAGAAACGTGATCATAAAGGTAAAAGCATATTCGTTGGTAAGCAGGTTGTCAGGAAGAAAATCCATGGGTAGTAAATTAAACCGTTGACCAGGGCAAGTTACACAGTATTATGTATTTATATCGATTTTTATTGAACATTTCTTCCGGAGAGGAAAAAGCTATCGGCGAACCTGCGCAAAATCCGCTATAAATGCAAAAGAGACCTGTTTTAAGGCCTCTTTTGCATTCTGATAGAGTTATCTTTTTGATGGTTTATCCGATACGTTTGATCTGAGCTCCCAGTGCATTCAGCCGGGTATCGATATTCTGATATCCCCGGTCGATCTGTTCGATATTATGGATTATACTCTTGCCGCTTGCACTCATAGCAGCAATCAGCAACGATACTCCGGCTCTGATATCAGGAGAAGTCATGGTAACCCCTTTTAGAGCATACTTCTTATCCAGGCCTATGACAGAGGCTCTGTGAGGGTCACACAAGATGATCTGAGCTCCCATATCGATGAGTTTGTCTACGAAAAACAAACGGCTTTCAAACATTTTCTGATGAATCAATACGGATCCTTTTGCCTGAGTGGCTACTACCAGTACAATGCTGAGAAGGTCCGGAGTGAAGCCAGGCCAGATCGCGTCTGCAATGGTAAGAATAGAACCGTCTATGAACGTATCGATCTGGTAATTGGATTGAGAAGGGATATAGATGTCATCGCCTCTGAACTCCATCTGAATTCCCAATCGCTGGAACGTAGAAGGGATTAACCCCAGCATATCGATCCGGCAGTTTTTGATGGTAATTTCTGATTCTGTCATCGCGGCCATTCCGATGAAACTTCCGATCTCGATCATATCGGGCAGAATGGTGTGTTCGGTTCCTCCAAGGGATTCTACTCCGTCAATATATAACAGATTTGAACCTATGCCGGAAATTTTTGCTCCCATCCGGTTGAGCATAGCGCACAACTGTTGCAGGTAAGGTTCGCAGGCAGCATTGTAGATGGTGGTTCGTCCTTTGGCCAGCACGGCAGCCATTACAATATTGGCCGTTCCCGTTACCGATGCTTCATCCAGAAGCATATAACAGCCCTGCAAATTGCTGGCGTCAATATGGAAAAAACTGTCTTCTGTATCATAGTTGAACTTAGCACCCAGTTTTTCAAATCCTATAAAGTGAGTATCCAGCCTGCGACGGCCTATTTTATCTCCTCCTGGTTTTGGCATTTTGGCTTTCCCGAAACGCGATAGAAGAGGGCCAAGGATCATGATAGAACCACGAAGGGCCGCTGCTTTTTTCTTGAAATCTTCTGTTTCTAAAAAATCAAGATTGATATCTTTTGCTTCAAACTTATAAG
>CAYTGJ010000024.1:0-10506 GCA_964437245.1 uncultured Chitinophagaceae bacterium | reverse complement strand
CGAACTGTCTATTTTCGTAACGTGTACTCCAAAATCATTTAAAAGTTCAATCAGCTTATTGACATCAATGATATTGGGAACATTTCTGATGATTACTGGTTCTGGCGTAAGAAGGACTGCACATAAAATCTGTAATGCTTCGTTTTTGGCTCCTTGCGGAATGATCTCGCCCTTCAGCTTATGTCCTCCTGTAATTTCAAATGCACTCATTAAATTTTATTTCCTTTTAAATCTGTTATTGTTTCCTCCTCCAGTATTACGGTTGTTGCGCTGGCCTCCGCTATTGTTGTTTTTGAATTTATTTCCGCCACTGTTGCTATTCCCTTTTCCTTCGTATAGCATGCCGTACCCGCTGTTTCCTCCGTTTCCGTTGTTTGAGAAATTATTTCCGGAACTGTTTCCACCACCCTGTGGTTTTATTTTTTCATTCGTATCAAACAGACCAAGTGTTTTTACTTTTTCTTCGTCTACCGGAAGTTTTCCTTTAGACATTTCTTTGATGTGTGAAATGATCACTTCATCTTCTATGTTTTCTTTATTCCAGGTCGCATAGAATTTTTTCATTGTGCGGCCAAGATAGATGATCGCTGCCTCTTTTTCCTCAGGATCCTCCATTTCAATGGCTTTTTGAATGACCAGTTCAATGTTTCGTCCGTAATGTTTGTAGTATAGTTTGTTGGAATTGTAATCCACGATGTTGGGTTTTTTCCCGATGGCAGATTTTTCCGGCATAGGGTAGGGACTGTCTACATCCAACTGGAAGTTAGAGATGATGTACAGCTGATCCCATAATTTACTGTAGTGTTCCTGTGTGTCTTTTATATTCGGATTGATCTGGCGCATCAGTTCAATACAGGTCACTGCATATTTGGTTCTGAGGTCACGATCTTTTATGTTCAATATATATCCGACAATATCCTGCACATTTCTGCCGTATTCTTTCAGAATAATGTCTTTTTCTTGATTAGGAAGTTCCATGGTCATAATTAAATGTAAATCTGTTTTAAACAAAAATAAGGATATATCCTGATTATTAAAATAAAGATTTTAAACTATCCAGGATTAATTTTAAGATTATTTCAAGATCCAGGAGGCCTGCTCCCGGATGCCAAATGAGGCAAGGCAATGGGCCATTCCTTCCTGAGGCCCTTGTTTTGTGGAGGAATACGAGTATTCTGATCTGTCTTGAACCGGGTACCAAACGTATCCCGTTTCTTGATATGGTCTTTCGAAAATCGGGAGGGTCAGAACCTTGTCAGATTGTGTTACTGGTAACTGGTAAACACATAGGAGATGATGTTGGCTCCCATCTGCAAAGCTTTCTGTCTGATCTCTTCCGGGTCATTGTATATGATCTGATCTTCCCATCCATTCCCCAGATCACACTCATGTGTGTAGAAAAGCACTAATCTCCCTTCGTGAAAAATACCGTATCCTTTGGGAGGTTTTCCATCGTGCTCGTGTATTTTCGGCAGACCGTTGGGGAATTTGAATTTTTGGTGATAAACAGGGTGGGAGAACGGAAGCTCAGTCAGATCCGCTTCCGGAAAAACTTTTTTCAACTCCAGCCGGATGAATTTATCCATCCCATAGTTGTCATCAATGTGCAGAAACCCTCCGCTCAACAGATAGTTTCTGAGGTTCTGGGCTTCGGCAGTACTGAATACCACATTACCATGTCCGGTCATATGTACAAACGGATAGTTGAATAATTCCCTGCTCCCGACTTCTACCACCTCTTCTTCAGGAGCCAGGCTCGTCTTAAGATTAGTATTGCAAAAACGGATCAGGTTAGGAAGCGATGTTCTGTTGGCATACCAGTCACCACCTCCGTTGTATTTCAGCTTGGCTATTTTCAGAATAGTCTGCTGAGCATATACAGGAGCGTTGTATAGACAAATGGCTATTAACAGGACAAAAAAACTTCTCGTTTGTAACATCATTCAATATTTTTAGGCTCTTTGGCAGATAAAAGTCCGAATGTCATTACCAGGCTGGTACCTATAATGATCATTAGAATGAGTCCGTTTTCCTTGGGAGATACCCATTTTTCAACAGGGATACTATAAAATAATAAGATACTGATAAGCCCTCTTGGAGAAATGTATACTTCCGGATGCAGGGACGTTTTAGCTACCCATTTCAAATATACGAAACGCACGATATATATAACAGGAAGGATTGAAATTCCTACAACAAAAACCTCCAGATCCAGGAGTTCGGTAAGATCCAGAGTATAACCGAAAATCAGGAAGAAAAAAGTACGGATCAGGAAAGCAGACTCTCCGGTAAAGGTAACCAGCTCATGGATATCATCTTTCAAAGTATCGTACACAAATACTTTTTTGAACCTTGAGGATTTCAAAACATCCGTATTATTAAGGAAAAGTCCCACCGCAAGGATTACTACCAGGGATGACAAGTGGAAAGATTTTCCTACGGCATAGACCAGGATCATTACTGCGAACAGGAGGTAATACTTAATGTGATGGGTAATTTTCCCCAGCAGGAATAAGATTACCAGACAGCACAACAGGGAAACTCCTATGATGACAATGATCTCAAGGCCGAGTTCCATAAATGAATGAAAAGTAAAAGTCGAATTGATCAGTACAAAATTGAAAAGTACGATTCCGAAAATATCCGACAGAGAACTTTCATAGATAATAAATTCTTTTTTAGAGGGGCTCAGCGCTGCTGCAGAAGGAATTGCAATCGCAGAGCTGATCACGGCAAGTGGTATAGAGTTAAGCAGGGCAGAATGAAAATCGGTTTTAAAGAAATAAAGGAAAATTGCCGTAATTCCAGCCATGGTAATGAACATAGGGAAGAAGGCTGCTCCCAGTGATTTATTAATCAGCGGCAGCTTATCCCGGTGGTATTTTAGTTCCAGCGCTCCCTCCAGAACGATCAGGATTAGTCCTATATTTCCCAGTACGGGAAGTATGGTAGAAAAATCGATCGTTTTGAAATCAAGCTGAACACTCAGGTATTTGATCAGGGCTCCACTTGCCAGCAGCAACAGTATGGAGGGAAAACGGGTACGCTTGGCAAACAGATCAAACAAATAGGAAAAAATGATCAGCAAGCTTAATAAAATCAGGATCTGATAGGTGTTCATAGCTAGGTTTTCATAATGTTACAAATAAAACAGCCAGCAAGTGCTGCTGTTTCGGTCCTTAAGCGACTTTCGCCCAGGCTTACCGGTGTATACTGATGCTGACGGGCCAATGCAATTTCATTGGTACTGAAATCACCCTCGGGACCTATTAGCAACAGGATTTTAGTATGGGAAACGATTTCTGTTTTAAATAATTTCCGTTCTCCTTCTTCCAGGTGTGCTATAAAACAGCCGTCTCCATGATAGGCAGGGATAAATTTCTCAAAGGAGACCATTTCATGGACTACCGGAAGATGCATATTCATAGATTGTTTTAAGGCACTTACGGCAATTTTCTCAATTCGTTCTATATTTATGTGTTTTCTTTCAGAACGATCGCACTGAATAAAACTGATCTCATCAATTCCTGCCTCAATCGCTTTTTCCACAAACCACTCGGTTCGGTCGATGCTTTTGGTAGGAGCTACGGCAATATGAAGATGGTAATTTCTGTTTCCGGAATCCGTAGAAGTACTGATAATCTTAAACCCACATTTTTTCGGATTCGGTTTGGTGATCTCCGCTTCGTACCGGCTTCCTCTACCATCCAGGATCCAGATACGGTCTCCTTCCTTCAGGCGAAGTACTTTGGTAGCATGAAGGGATTCTTCTTCGCTAAGCAACAGATCCTTTTCCGGATCAGGATGGTAAAATAACTTCATACGTTTTACTTAACTTATAGCGTATCCCTCAATTCTATTAAAAAACGTTTGATATTCTGAAGTGATTCTACCAACTCAGTTTTGTTTTGAGGTAGTGTTTTGGTTTCCTTGTTTTCCTTCAAAAATTCCTTTGCTCCCTGCAGGGTATAGCCCTTTTCCTTCACAAGATTAAAAATGATCTTAAAATTCTCTATGTCTTCTACGGTAAACTGACGGTTGCCTTTTCTGTTTTTCTGCGGTTTCAGAATGTCAAACTCCTTCTCCCAGAAGCGTATCAACGAAGGAGCCACCTTAAACATAAAGGCTACTTCCCCGATGCTGTAGTATTTCTTCTCTATTTTTTTTTCTTTATAAGGCACCTGAAACCTGAGTTAATAAATGAAAGCAATCATCATGAGGTAGTGTACCAATTATGTTCCGGCTTAACGTTTTTGAAATTGTCCGGAGTTGATATTTAAAGTAAAAACATTTGAAATGCTGATTTTTAAATGATCAATACTTGGGATCCCCTAAGCTATTGCCAAAGCAATAATGAAAAACCACCGGTAAATCTATTTAATAATAGTATAATAATGAACAAATAAGGGCAAAAAATTCAACAAATACTTTAAATGCTTAGGATATTCCGGAGGCTTTTATTCCCTGGAATATCCTAAGCATTATGTTCCGGGCTATAGTGCCTTTAAGTCAGCCTAGGAAAGGGATTGATTTTCCTGTTCTGCCAGCTCAAGAATCCTCTTATATTGTTCTGAGTTCAGTTCCTTGAAGAAGTAATGTACAGGGTTTACTTTTTCCCCGTCTCGTATGATTTCATAATGGAGGTGAGGAGCAGTAGCAGCCCCGGAAGAGCCAGAGTATCCGATGAGTTCTCCCCGTTTTACTTTCTGGCCCTGTTTTACTTTAAAAGTTTCAAGATGTGCATACTTGGTCACATAGCCGAATCCATGATCTACTTCTATTTCATTGCCATAGCCTCCCAGGTTTTTAGCCGTAGTGATGATCACCCCGTCGCCGGTGGCATAGACGGGAGTTCCCCGCGCTGCACTGAAATCCACTCCCGAATGGAATAAGCGGACCTTATAGATCGGGTGCATACGATAGCCAAACCCGGAGACCAGTTTGGTGAGGTTCGGGTTGGACATTGGCTGAATGGCCGGCATACCAGCCAGTAAAGCTGATTTTTGCTTGGACAGTTCAAGGATCGTTTCGTAGGATTTACTTTGTGTATAGGCCTTTTTCTTTAATTTGTTCACCTTATCAAGGGTAGAAAGGATCAGTTCCTGTTTGGATAAATGCTTTTCCAGCAATGTCCGGTAAATATCCATATCGCCGACACCGGAATTCCGGATGGAAGTGGAGATCGGCTTGCTTTCAAAAATAGAACGGTAGACCTGTTCGTCTTTATCCTGAAGGGCTACCAGTACTTTATCCAGTTCTGCCATCTCCTTGTTCATAAGCCGGTAATAAAAGATCAGTTCCTTGTTTTCTTTGCTCAGGTACTGCTCACGGGGAGACTGGAAAAAGTAATTATAGGCAAACAACAACCCTGTGGCAAACACCAACGACAAAATAATGAACCCTAATGTGTTGATAACTACATCGGATACGCTCGTCTTAAGTCGCTCGAACTTACAGGTTTCTGTATCGTAGTAATATTTTATTTTTGACATAAATAATGTTAATTTTGCCTTCCCTAACGGGAAAGTTAACGGTTATCAGATTTACTGGTCAATAAGAAAAACACGGGGAAATATCCGGAAAGTGCTTGATTTACTGATCAGCCGGTTTTAAAAATATAAAATTTCAAACGGAATAACAAATAACGGTTAGCATATACACGATATAATATTCACTACTAATGACATCAAAAGAGATACGGCAGAAGTTTCTGGATTATTTCAGATCCAAAGATCACCTCATTGTTCCATCAGCACCCATTGTAAATAAGAATGACCCTACACTGATGTTTACCAATGCAGGGATGAATCAGTTTAAGGATTATTTCCTGGGCAACCAGGCTCCTAAACATCCCCGTATTGCCGATACACAGAAATGTCTGAGAGTTTCAGGAAAGCACAACGACCTGGAAGAAGTAGGAATCGATACCTATCACCATACCATGTTCGAAATGCTGGGAAACTGGTCTTTCGGAAACTATTTTAAAAAGGAAGCCATTGAATGGTCTTGGGAATTATTGACCAAAGAATTCAATCTTCCTAAAGACCGCTTGTACGTAACTGTTTTCGGAGGTGATGCCAAGGAAAAGCTGGAGCGTGACAACGAAGCGGTAGAATTCTGGAAACAATGGGTAGACGAAGACAGAATTCTTTTCGGCAGCAAAAAAGATAATTTCTGGGAGATGGGAGACCAGGGTCCTTGTGGCCCTTGTACGGAGATCCATATTGACCTTCGCCCGGAGGCAGAGATAAAAGAAATACCCGGTAAAGATCGTGTGAACAACGATGATCCACAGGTGATCGAGATCTGGAACAACGTATTTATTCAGTTCAACCGTAAAGCAGATGGCTCGCTTGAAGAGCTGCCGGCCAAACATGTGGACACTGGAATGGGATTCGAGCGTCTGGTACGTGCTATTCAGGGAAAAAACTCCAATTACGATACCGATGTATTTCAACCTACGATCCAGTTTATTTCCCAGCATTGTGGAATAAAGTACGGAGCAGATGAAAGAACAGACATCGCCATGCGTGTGATGGCTGACCATATCCGTGCGATCGCTTTTGTGATTGCCGACGGACAATTGCCGTCCAACAACAAGGCCGGTTATGTGATCCGCAGGATCCTGAGAAGGGCTGTACGCTACGGCTACACCTTCCTTAATTTCAGAGAACCATTCCTCTACAAACTCGTCACCTTACTGGCCAATCAGTTTGCAGAAGTATTCCCGGAGCTGAAAGCACAGGAAGAATTTGTGAAAAAAGTGGTACTGGAAGAAGAAACTTCCTTCCTGCGTACGCTGGAGAACGGATTAAAAAGACTTGAGCAGCTCAAAGCTGAATTAAAAGGAGATACTATTGAGGGAAGACTGGTATTTGAACTGTACGACACCTTCGGATTCCCGGTAGATCTTACCGCCCTGATTGCACGGGAAAACAATCTGAAAATAGACGAAGCCGGATTTGACAAGGAAATGGCGGCTCAGAAAGAACGTTCCAAAGCAGCAGCAGCCAGCGAAACCGGAGACTGGATCATTGTAAACGATGCAGACAAAATAGAGTTCGTAGGCTACGAACACCTGGAGGCAACTTCGAGAATAGTAAAATACCGTCAGGTAAAAACAAAAAACAAAGAACAGTACCAGGTCGTACTGGATGTAACACCGTTCTATGCAGAAAGCGGGGGACAAACCGGAGATACCGGGTACCTGGTTTCCGGCACTGAAAAAGTATACATTACTGATACCAAAAAAGAAAATGATCTGACCGTTCATTTTACAGATAAACTTCCGGCCAATGTGAACGCAGAGTTTACAGCGGTGGTTGACAAGAAAAAACGTTCTCTTACGGAAAATAATCACTCCGCAACTCACTTGCTCCATGCCGCACTGCGTGAAGTATTGGGCAAACATGTGGGCCAAAAAGGATCACTCGTAAACGACAAGGTCCTGCGTTTTGACTTCTCTCACATTGCTAAAATGACAGAAGAAGAAATCGCCAGGGTAGAAAAGATCGTCAATCAGAAGATCCGTGAAAACATCGCATTGGACGAGAAACGCAACGTTCCGATCAACGATGCAAAGAACCTGGGAGCGATGGCACTGTTTGGCGAAAAGTACGGAGATTTCGTAAGAGTGATCACGTTCGACAAGAACTATTCGGTGGAACTGTGCGGAGGTACTCACGTACCAAGTACCGGCAAGATAGGATTGCTCAAGATCACTTCCGAAAGTTCGGTAGCCGCCGGAGTGAGAAGGATCGAGGCTGTCACTGCAGAAGCGGCAGAAGCATTGCTGGATGAACAGAAAGTATTGATCGGAAAACTAAGTGAAGTACTTAAAAATCCGAAAGATCTATACAAAGCCGTTACGGATCTGGTAGAGGAAAAAAATAAGCTTCAGAAACAATTAGAAGAAGTATACCTGGAACAGGCTTCCGTTCTCAAAGCTTCTTTACTCCAAAAAGTGGAATCCTCAGAAGGAGTCAACTATCTGATCGAAAAGATCCAGATCGGATCGGCAGATGCGTTGAAACAACTGGCCTACGAGCTTCGCAGCCAGGTAGAGAATCTATACATGGTACTGGCTGCTAACGTCAACGGAAGCCCGAACGTAACCGTTATGTTCTCCGACAATCTGGTAGCCGAACGAAAACTGAATGCTGGATCCCTTGTACGCGATCTCGCCAAGGAAATCCAGGGAGGCGGAGGCGGACAGCCGTTTTATGCCACTGCCGGAGGAAAAGAGCTGAATGGTCTGGATAAGGTAATTGCCAAAGCAAAAGCAGAAATAAAAGTAGCGGGATAATATTTCCTGTTCCTTTCAACAACCTATACAAACAAAAGGTAGTGATAATTTAGATCACTACCTTTTGCGCAATAATAGCCTTTATTGAACCATATCTCCCTGCATTTTATACGAACTGGAACGAAAAAAGAATATGCAGAAATTTAACGTGCAGAATTCCTTTGTCAGGAGTTTTCTAAAATATCAGTCGCTGTTTTATTCCCGAGTTGTTCGGCCAACCCGATAAGAAGTCCTTCCGTCCCGCGAATGTAGCAGAGTCGATACATGTCTTCATACTGAACTACTTCACCCACGAGTTCAGCACCATGCCTGGTAAGTCTGGACACTAATTCGTCAATATTGTCAACAGTAAACATGATACGTAGGTAGCCAAGTGAATTTACAGGAGCAGTTCTATGGTCTGAGATAGTAGCGGGGGTAAGAAATCGTGAGAGTTCAAGTCTGCTGTGCCCATCAGGAGTAACCATCATCGCAATTTCTACCGACTGATTTCCAAGTCTCGTTACTCGTCCTGCCCATTCACCTTCCACCATGGCTCGTCCTTCAAGTTTCAGTCCTATCTCTGTAAAAAAAGAAATGGCATTGTCGAGGGATTCTACCACGATGCCCACATTGTGCATTTGAAGTAATTTACTTTTTGTCATAATTAATTTCTTTATTAAGTTCTATCCAATGAAGTTTTTGTCTGAATGCCCTCTGTCAGTGTCTTGTCGTTAAAGTTGCTAGGGCTTTGTGTTTGAAGTTATATGAAACAGAAGCATCCATTTTTAAATCAGTTGTTATTTGAGTCATTCAAAGTGGGTCTAATTGCAAATGGAATTGTTATTGCGCTCCATTTAATAAATGAATGAGTCAATATTATACAACGATTTTCTGGAATTTTAAGATAAATTTTTTATCAAGGTATGCATCATTTGCATTTGTAAATTATATATGGATTCACAAATAGCTTACCTTTACCTGGAGCATTTGATGTATGTTTAATTTCCCCAGCTTTCCAATGGCTCCTAATTGCGATTATGAATTCTACACCTATTGGATGCTGTATTTTGGTCTTACTCGTACGACTTTATACATATGATTTAAATTGTCAGTAAAAGTGTTATCTGTTTCATATTTATTCCTGTCGTTTTTTTACAATGCCTGCTAACCTGTTTCTATAGCTGCCAAAATTACCCAAATCTCTCAACGGTCTGTTGTATCAGGAGGATTGTTGGCTATTTTACTAGTTAAGTTGTTGAAGCTAATTGTATTTTTCGTTCTACCCTCTTTTTTGGGAATTTAACTTATAGAATTTATAATTGTATAAATGCAGGAAAATAGGGGTCTCTTTCTTTGGAAATTTTCTCCTTAGTGTTATATTTACAATATAAATAATTCATATGTATCTTTTAGGTTTTGACATCGGAAGTTCTTCTGTAAAAGTATCCCTGCTGGAAGTTCATTCCGGCCAGCCGGTGGCAAGTGCGTTTGCTCCCAAAAAAGAAATGGAGATCACTGCTCATCAGGTGGGCTGGGCAGAACAGGAGCCGGAAAGCTGGTGGGAAAACTTAAAAGTAGCTACCGCAGAAGTATTATCTTCTACCCGTGTTTCGCCAGAGGCGATCAAGGCCATTGGGATCTCTTACCAGATGCATGGACTGGTACTGGTAGACAGAAGCCAACAAGTGCTCCGGCCTTCGATCATCTGGTGCGACAGCCGTGCTGTAGATATCGGGAACGAAGCATTTGCATCCATAGGAAAAGAGAACTGTCTCCGGCATTTATTAAATTCTCCCGGAAACTTTACTGCCTCCAAATTAAAATGGGTACAATTAAATGAGCCGGAGATCTATAAGAAGATCTATAAAATGATGCTCCCTGGAGATTACATTGCCATGAAACTTACCGGGGAGATCAATACAACGAACTCCGGACTTTCGGAAGGGATTTTGTGGGATTTTACCCAAAATAAACCTGCCTCAATTGTACTGGAACATTATGGTATTTCCACAGAATTGCTTCCTGCACTTGTTCCCGTGTTTTCCGATCAGGGCAAGCTTTCCAAAACGGCGGCAGCAGAGTTGGGGTTGAACGAACAGACCATTGTAGCCTACAGGGCAGGAGACCAGCCAAACAATGCATTGTCACTGAATGTTTTGAATCCTGGCGAAGTAGCCGCTACAGCAGGTACTTCCGGAGTGATTTACGGGGTGACAGAC
>CAYTGJ010000023.1:22010-38963 GCA_964437245.1 uncultured Chitinophagaceae bacterium | reverse complement strand
TGCCAAAAAGCCGATGATGAAGGTGGTGATGAAGCCGAAAGTAGTTTTGCCACCTGCCGAAGAAGTGAAAGCGGAGAATAGTGAAGAACCTTTGGCTGTTACAGGAAATCAAAATCAGGAAGCACCGGCTGAAGTACCTCCTGCTCAACCAGCCAAAAAGCCAATGATGAAAGTGGTCATGAAGCCTAAACCTAAGCCAGAAGAAGGTTCTTAATTACAGATTGACATAAAGAAGAAGGCCACAAATTTTAAATTGTGGCCTTCTTCTTTATGTCATAACTAACTAGGAATCGGAACATTATACCCTTCTTCTTCCAGTCTGATGCGCTCTTCATCTTCAAACACATAAATATGAAGTTTTCGGGAAAGTTCTGCAGGAGAAAGGTTGTGGAATATTTTACCTGCCGATGCGATAGACACCTGCCCGGTTTCTTCAGAAACGATCAGTACAACACCATCTGTGATTTCTGTTAAACCAATACCTGCCCTGTGACGCATACCGAAATAAGCCGGAAGGTTGTCATTTTCAGTAATTGGCAGTATACAACGTGCAGCTTTCAGTTTGCCGCTGGCAATAATTACTGCCCCGTCATGCAATGGGCTGTACTTGTTAAAGATGGAAACAAGAAGGCGTTTACTGATAATCGCATCAATCGGATCACCTGTTTCTGCATAAAAACGTAATTCAGACGATCTGGCAAATACTATTAAAGCACCTGTATTTGTGGCAGAAAGTGCCTTTACAGCTTCAAGTACTGGTTTAAGATCCATTCGCTCTTCCCCTTCAGCTTTGTTCCAGCTCAGGAAAGCGTCTTTGTTAAAACTTGTGGTTTTACCCAGCAACATCAGGAAGCGGCGTATTTCCTGTTGAAACAGAATAATGGCAGCAATAATACCAACTCCTATAAACTGACCGAGAATAGCCGATAGCAATTCCATCTGCATGGCTTTTACCAATTGATAAATGCCATAAATAGCGATCAGGCCAATAAATACTTTAGTAGCAACTGTACCTCTGATTAATTGAAAAAGATGGTAAAACAAGAAAGCAACCATCAGGATGTCAATTACATCCGCCCAGCGCACTTCAAGAAAACCTATGTAAAATAAATGAATCATCAGATGTTGCTACCGGTTAAAAATTGAACTTAAAATTAGTACGAAAATACACAGCTAAAAAGCCAAAGAGGATAATTTAATTACCTCCATAGCGTCTTTTACGTCATGTACACGTAAAATGGATGCCCCTTTTTGTAAAGCAATGGTATTTAACGTATTTGTACCTGTCAGAGATTCTTCGGCGTCCTTACCCAATACCTTATAAATCATTGATTTTCTTGAGATACCAACCAGTAAGGGCTTTTCAAATACTCTTAATGCATCCATTTGGCGAAATAACTCATAATTTTGCTCCAATGTCTTAGAGAATCCAAACCCCGGGTCAATAATCACATCGTTCACCCCTTTCTGTGTTAATAATTGAATCCTTTCAGCAAAGTAATCAAGCATTTCAATTATTAAACCGCGAGGGTAATCGGTAAAGCTTTGCATGGTTTGCGGCGTACCGCGCATATGCATGAGAATGTAAGGTACTTTCAGTTGAGCAACAGTATCAAACATCTTATCATCAATTCTACCGCCGGACACATCATTGACCATATCCGCGCCTGCTTCAACAGCGCTTTTAGCAACATCGCTTCTGAATGTATCAATAGAGATAATAGAGGCTGGAAATTCCTTTTTGATCAGTTTTATAGCCGGTACAACCCTTTCTGTTTCTTCCCGGACACTTATTTCTGCCGCACCGGGGCGTGTAGAATAACCTCCGATATCAATAATTCGGCCTCCTTCTTCCAGAATCTGTGCTGCTCTTTTCAGTATCAAAAGCTCATTGTTATTTACGCGACTCTGTTGAAAAAACGAATCAGGAGTTACATTCACAATTCCCATCACCATTGGTTCTGAGAGTTTAAGAATGTGCCCTCGTAAATTGAGCGTTTTTTTGGCACAAAAAAATGTGTTTTTATCCACCTTCGGCTTATCTTTGAAATTATTGCTGCAATTTAATAACCTATTTTCATTTTTAAATGGCTTTTAACTCCAATACTGAACAAGAATATAAACGCATTGTAGGAATATGTCGGGATATTTTCTCTAAGAAAAATAAAGACTATGGCACAGCGTGGCGTATTATGCGTTTGCCATCTATTACAGATCAGATTTATATCAAGGCACAGCGTATCCGTTCTATTCAGGAAAAAGGAACTCAAAAAGTAGGTGATGATATTCAGGGTGAATTTGTGGCAATCATCAACTATTGTATCATGGCATTGATTCAATTAGAATTAAAAGAAGATCCAAGAATAGAAATACCTTATGAAGAATTGATTAAATTGTACGATAAATTTGCTGATGAAACATTCAGTTTGTTGAAGAATAAAAACCATGATTATGGTGAAGCCTGGCGTGACATGCGTGTAAGTTCTATTACTGATATCATTTTAATGAAAATCTTCCGTACCAAGCAAATAGAAGATAATGCAGGAAAAACCATCATTTCAGAAGGTGTTGATGCCAATTATCAGGACATGATTAATTATTCAGTATTTTCTCTGATTAAACTAGATTATAAATTGTAGTATGAAATATATCAATCAATTCTCCCGCATATTTGTCGGAATCCTGTTTATCATTTCAGGTCTGATTAAACTGAATGATCCGGTCGGAACAGCCATTAAGCTGGAAGAATATTTCGAAGTGTTTTCAGAATGGTCCGGTTTATTCCATTACCTGATCCCTTTTTCTACTACCTTCTCTATTTTATTTTGTATTTCAGAAGTAGTATTGGGGATTGCCGTACTTTTCTGGTACAGAATGCGCATTACGGCATGGTTGCTTTTCGCACTGATCGTTTTCTTTACTTTCCTTACTTTCTACTCTGCTTTCTTCAATAAAGTAACAGACTGCGGATGCTTCGGCGATGCAATCAAACTTACCCCATGGACTTCATTCTATAAAGATGTTATTCTGCTGGTGCTTTCAACAGTTATCTTACTGAATAGGAATAAGCTGGCAGGTAAATTTGATAACCGTATAGGAGATATTATTGTTGGAGGAGCTACTGTAGTATGTATCTGGGTGGCCTGGTATGTAATGGCTCACTTGTCTTTCATCGATTTCCGTGCTTATAAAGTTAGTGCTGATATCAGGGAAAACATGAAGAGCATTTCTCCCGATGTATATATAACACGTTATGAAATGATAAACACTGTTTCTAAAGCAGAAAAGACCGTAACAGATAAAGAATATATTGAGACTAAAATCTGGGAAGATACAACCTGGCAAATTACCAAAACAATAGGTCCTGAATTGATAAAAAAAGGCATACCGGCAAAAATTACAGATTATAACCTGAAGGATAATGACGGGAATGACTTTACTCAGGAAAGTTTAACAGGAAAAAAATTAATAATTACACTTTTGTTTGCTGACAAGGCTGATAAATCAAACATTAAGGCTATCAATGATTTAGCAAAATCCGCAGAGCAAAACGGTATCAAACCAATGCTGTTAACGGCTTCCGATTACCAGACAATTGAAACATTCAGACACGAAAATCAAATCTCTATTCCCTTTTATTACGTAGACGCTACGGTGCTGAAAACAATGATCAGGTCTAACCCTGGTATTCTGTTACTTCAGGATGGCGTTGTAAAAGGAAAGTGGCATTATAATGATACGCCGGATTTGGATAAAATTAAAGCGCTTTTGAAGTGATTCAATATATACTAAAGAAATTACTTTATGGTTTTGCAGTAATCTTTGGGGTTACTGTAGTAGTATTTTTCATTTTTCATGCATTACCCGGTGATCCCGTGGCTATGATGGCAGGTCAGCGTACCGATGTATCTACCCGTGACGCCATTGAAAATGAATTAGGTCTTAACAAACCACTTCCTTATCAGTTAGGTTTATATCTGAGTGACCTTTCTCCCGTTTCTGTACATGACGATACTCCGGAGAATAAAAGTAAGTTTGACTATTTACCATTGTTCCATTTCTCGGAAAAAGTATTTGTATTAAAAATGCCTTATTTAAGGCGTTCTTTCCAAAGCAATAAACGTGTCAGTGAAATTATCATTGAACATTCCGAAGGAACATTCTGGCTTGCACTGGCAGCCATGGTATTTGCCACAATAGTTGGTATAGGGTTTGGCCTTGTAGCTGCTTTGCGACAAGGATCTTTTACGGATCACTTTCTTGTTATCACTTCTGTTTTAGGCATCTCTGCCCCTTCCTTTGTTGAAGCCATAGTTATTTCCATTGTATTTGCTTATTACCTGGGCGATTATACAGGATTAAATATTACGGGACAGCTTTGGGAAACACATGCCATATATGGCAGGCATCTAGAGCTGAAAAACCTGATCTTGCCTGCTATTGCTTTAGGTTTGAGACCATTGGCAATTATTACGCAGCTTACACGCGGTTCCATGCTGGAAGTACTTTCGCAGGATTATATCCGTACAGCAAGAGCAAAAGGTCTTCGTTATCCAAAAATCATTCTGAAACATGCTTTAAAAAATGCGCTAAATCCTGTAATCACAGCGGTTTCAGGATGGCTGGCTTCTCTGATGGCCGGAGCCTTTTTCGTAGAATATATTTTCAACTGGAAAGGCCTGGGATCGGTAACTATTAAAGCAGTAGAAACATTAGACTTTCCTGTTGTGATGGGCTCTACCCTATTTATTGCTATGATTTTTGTAGTAATAAATATTCTGGTTGATATACTCTATGCTGCGGTCGATCCAAGGGTTAGACTTGAGTAATTATTAAATTGAAGGCTTACAAATTTCTTTTATAAGCAGATGAAAATTTTTCTCATAGGTATTACAGGTTCAGGCAAAAGTACGTTAGGCAAACCACTTGCTGAAAAGCTAGGCTACGGCTTTATCGATCTTGATGATTATATTATTGAACAGGAAGATAAAACAATAGAGGAAATTTTCAGGGAAGAAGGCGAAATGTACTTCAGAGAGCTTGAAAGAAACGCTATCCATATTTTATCAGGGCTTAAAGAAGATCTGGTTATTTCTACAGGTGGTGGCGCTCCTTACTATTTCGGCAATATGACTACCATCAATGATAACGGAATCAGTATCTGGCTCAATATAGACCATGAGATCATTGTTGAAAGATTATTCTCTCAGGAAAACAAAGAAAATCGCCCTTTAGTAAAAGGACGCACCAAAGATGAACTCGGAGAGTTTATTAGAGGGAAAATAGAAGAACGAAAACCTTTTTATTCACTGGCTCATATACATATTGAAAACCAGGATCCTCAGGTAGAACATTTAGAAGAAGCTGTAAACAAGCTGATCAAAGCTTACTAATTTGTTCCTTTTACATTCAGACTCAATTCTTAAAAGATATGGCAGATTTTGCAGCAATTGAAGGCGTTATCATTACACCGTTACGTCGTATACCTGACGACCGTGGACGTATCATGCATATAATGAAATCAAGTGATCCGGACTTCCATCAGTTTGGAGAAGTGTATATGTCAACGGTTTATCCCGGTGTAGTTAAAGGCTGGCATATACATGATGATATGACGCTGAATTATGTAGTGGTTAAAGGCATGATCAAATTCGCCTTGTATGATGATCGTCCGGAATCCCCTACTTTCCAAAAACTGCAGGAAGTTTGTTTCGGCGAGCATAACTATGTACGTGTAACTGTCCCTCCACGTGTATGGAATGGCTTTATGGGCATCGGTACTGAAGAGGCCATGGTAATTAACTTTACAGACATCCCTCACGATCCGAATGAAATTCACCGTGCAGATCCACATGATTCGCATATTCCTTATAACTGGAAAGTAAAAGACAGATAGAATTAGTTGTCGGTTTAAGGTTGTTAGTTGTTAGAGCTTTAACACTCCAGCACTAAAACACATCAACACATAATAATGAAAATACTTATCACCGGTGGTTATGGTAATCTTGGTTCGTGGCTTACAAAGCACTTTTGTGAGCGTGGCTATGAGGTAACGGTGCTTGCATCGCGCCAAAGGCCTATTTTGAAGGACTTAAAGTTTAACTTCATTGCCTGTGATATTTCAAATATAGAAGAGTGTAAGCAAAAGCTGACAAGTCGCTCCTTTGATATAGTGTACCATACTGCAAGTGTGAACGACACTTTTGTAGATAATTATGCGCATAAAGCACTGACTGTAAATACACTGGGTACGCGTAATTTATTGGAAGCTTTAGATAAAACAACACTTAAAAACTTCATTTATCTGTCAACTTTTCATGTGTATGGTGTGTCGGCAGGCAATATAACAGAAGCCAGTCCCCTGCTTGCAAGACACGATTACGCCACCACACATTTGTTTGGAGAGATATATGTCAAACAATTCCATCTGACTCACAAAGTCCCTTATACTATTATCAGGCTGACTAACAGTTATGGTTGTCCGCTTGATATGGAAAGCAGTAAATGGTACCTGGTTTTAAATGACCTGGCGCGAATGGCTTTTGAAAAACATGAAATTGTGTTGAAAAGCAACGGTCAGGCAGCACGTGACTTTATCTGGATGGGTGATGTTTGTGAGATGTTTGAAAAACTGGCCGGAAAAGACGCTACAAACGATATTTATAATCTTAGTGGTCAAAAGACCTTTCGCATGCTTGAAATTGCTCAGGCTGTCCAGAAAGCCTATCAGGAGTTCAGCGGAAAGCTTTTGTCTGTGCAGATTAACGAAGAAGACAAATCCGTTCATAATAACGAACTGTTTGTGTCTTCCGAGAAAATCAAAAAGCTTATACCTTTTGAAAGCAAGGTTCAGTTCAGAGAAGAAGCACATAAGATCTTTCAGATGCTTCAAAGCGCTAATTAATTCTGATGCCTTTTCAGCAACTCAGGAATGGGCAGCACCTCTCCGATCAGGAGTTTGATTCAATATATCCCTTCAGAATACAGTCTCTTTCCCGTAAACACTGGACTCCGGTTGATGTTGCCGCAAAGGCTGCCGGATTCTTATGTTCAGAGGATTCCAGTATACTTGATATAGGTAGTGGTGCCGGTAAATTCTGTCTGATAAGCGCTGCTCTGCACCCCGAAAGCAGCTTTACAGGAATAGACCTCAGGCCGGATCTGATCAGGCTTTGTAATAAGCTTAAACAGGCCAACGAACTATCAAACCTTTCCTTTGTTCATCAAGACATCAAAAAAACCGATTTGTCTGTTTATACCGGATTTTACTTTTTTAATTCCTTTCAGGAGAATATCGACGAAACAGCAAACATGGATAAAAGTAGTTTACTTTCTTATGATGCTTATAAAAGCTATGTAAAGCATTTGTTTGGTCAGTTTCAGCAACTTCCTGTTGGTATAAAACTGGCAACCTATCATACTTCAGAACTTTATATTCCTAAAAGCTTCACATTAGTTGGAAGTCATTTTGAAGATAAATTAAAGCTTTATATCAAATCGGGTAAAGAGCTTGATGAAGTATTGGAAGATAGAGTTATTGAAGAGCATATTTTGATGTATGGATCATAAATTCATAAAGAAAAAAGCATGCTGATTTTCAGGATGTTTGTATTTTTTAACAACTCATTTACGATATTTTTCAAGAAAAAAGTTTGTATAACGATTTTATTCGCTATTTTTGCATTCCGAAAAACGGCGGGGTAGCTCAGTTGGTTAGAGCACAGGATTCATAACCCTGAGGTCGGCAGTTCGACCCTGCTCCCCGCTACTGGTGTGAAGCGACATAGTAATATGTCGCTTTTTGCTTTTATTACCTTTTGACTCATCTGTCCAACAACTTAAGGAATTACCTTCCCCTAACCCTCTTCGCTTACGCTCAAAATCCATCACACAAGGGGGAAATAGTGGTCGTGTTATTTCTCCTTTGTGCAGCTGTTCGTGCGCTGGCGGAGGGAGAGGTGACATTGTCCTGTCATAACTTTACCGGTTAATATAAAGTTGAAGTCTATGGTATCCACACAAACCGAGGCTTCGTAGGTGATTGTTGTTATTTATTAGACTTCATTTAACTGAATTAGTAAATCAATTAAATCCGGGAATAAAGTCATTATTTTTTGACAGGTTTTGAGGTAATCAATCCGCGAGAATTGTTGTTTTGATGATCACTGATAAAACCGGAGAAATCATAAGCAGCAAATGAAAATTATATGGAATCTGCTACAAAAAAAATATGGGGAGGAGGGGGGAGAATGGATACAGAGAGTCCGAGTCCGAAGTGAAAGGCTATCAAATACAAAGACCACCGTTGTGGTGGTCTTTGTATAAAGCATTAAATAATTTACTTATCTTACTACCTCAACTCTAACAGCGTTGAAGCCTTTTTTGCCTTTCTCAACTTCGTATCTTACCTGATCATTTTCACGGATCTGGTCGATAAGTCCTGAAGAATGTACGAAAATATCTTCTCCCGCATCTTCTGGTTTAATGAACCCAAAACCTTTTGAGTTGTTAAAAAATTTTACTGTTCCTTTTTGCATTGTGTTAATTTGTAATAATTTAAAATATACTAATAAAGAAAGAATTACTTTCTTTATCTAATTATAAAAAGTGATTACAGGTTTGTAAGCTTATTTACTAATTAGATAACAGCAAGCTAGGTATATTTTTTATTAAAACCTAGTAAATGGAAGGATTCCTTTGCAGAAATTATAATTATAGAATGAGTATTTGTGTTTTTTATACACTAACTACCGAATAAATCACTGGAAAGGTACCGGTCGCCCCGGTCGCAGATAATGCATACAATGACGCCTTTGTCAAGCTTTTCCGCTAATTTTAATGCAGCAGTGACTGCTCCTCCACTGCTCATCCCGGCAAAGACTCCTTCGGTTTTAGCCAGAGTATTTGACATTTGCCGGGCGTCGGCTTCAGAGACATCAATTACTGTATCCACCCTGGACGGGTCGAAAATTTTGGGTAAGTATTCTTTAGGCCACCTTCTGATCCCCGGAATTTTGGAGCCATCGGTAGGTTGTACCCCAACGATCTGGATCTGTGGATTTTTTTCCTTTAAAAATTTTGAGGTTCCCATAATCGTACCAGTGGTTCCCATCGAAGAAACAAAGTGAGTGATCTCTCCCTGCGTGTCTCTCCATATTTCCGGGCCTGTACTATGGTAATGGGCCATGTAGTTGTCCGGATTGGCAAACTGATTCAGCATAAAATAACCTCCTTTGGCTACTTGTGCATGGGCATAATCAATGGATTCTTCAATGGAGCCATCAGCAGATGTAAGGGTTACTTTTGCCCCGAAAGCTTCCATTGTTAAGACCCGCTCCCGGGTAGAGTTTTCGGGCATGACCAGTTCGATATCGAGGTTAAACAGCCGGGCGATCATGGCGAGGGCAATGCCTGTATTGCCGCTGGTGGCTTCAATAAGCTTTATCCCAGGCTTAAGATCGCCTCTGTCCAATGCTCCTTTGATCATACCATAGGCTGCACGGTCTTTCACACTCCCTCCTGGATTGTGTCCTTCTAATTTTCCGAAAAGTTTCACTCCTTTTTTAACGCCCAGTCTCTTCAGTTCTACCAAGGGGGTGTTTCCTACAAAATCTAATAATACTGACATTTTGTTGTTACTAAATAGGTCTCTTATACAAGAGGATAAAAGTAGGGATAAAATAAGGATTTTTTATCTGTCAGGAGAGGATTTTGTTAATAATACAGAACGAACAACATTTCGACGATCAGGAGAAAGAAACTCTGTCTGTCCCGAGGATATTTTTGAGATATAAGATACGCTAATTTTTAAAATGCTCTCCTTCTTTATTATGATCAATGCAAGAAGATAGGTGAGTTGATTCTGTATTGTAGATAAGGTATCCAAAATCTATTTTTGAACCAGGGGATAAAAATTTCAGGTCTTTTCGAAGGGAAAAATCAAAACAGGGCTTATCTTTGCTGTTTATTTTAAAAAAACAAACCCAAATTTACAATGAAAAAAATCTTTACAACCCTGGCAGCTTTGACAGTCTTGATGACTCTTACCACCTCTTGTAATAAGAAGTTAAAAGAAGATATGGACGATCTTGAAAAATCATTGAATGAACAAAAAAGTAAAGGAGACAATCTACAGAATCAGGTGAACACGTTGAACGGGATCCTCGTAAGAACTCCCATAAAAGTGAAGTTTAGCACTAAAGACTACGATAATGAAGATGTTGTGATCGAAGGATCTTATTCAATGGTAGGTAACTCTGATTATAATACTTCTGTAGTGATGGACAATGAAGACGGAACATATATTATTTATGTATCCAGAAGAGGAGATATTTCAGGTGACTATTTTACTGAAATTGCATTCCAGTACAATCCTACTACAAAGGTTACTACTGATATTTATGTGATGGCCAGAGGAGCTACACCTAAATATGGTATTTTTAGTGGGAGATTTTCAGGAACTTCAAATATTGTTCACACTATGACAGTGAATTCATTTGACTATACTGCCGGCACGATATCGTTTAATTATTCGGGTACTACTGCCACTGCTTATACCTACAATCTGTTTTATGATAAATCAATGAGTTTGTCTCTGGAATATTCCGGATCGTTGGTGAAGTCTTCAAACCTTGGAATATAATTTAAAAAACTTGGAGAGACTCAATACTCACTGATCTGAGAATTATCAGCGAGTATTGTCAGGGTCTTTCTTAGACCATCAATTCATTGAACTAATAATAAAAGGTTTATGCTCTGTTGGATTGTAAAGGGAGCCGGAAAATAATTCAACCCCCGTGTAATGAAAATATCAAAAGTAACTTTTATCTTTGAGTTTTAATTCACTACAAACTTTTAAATACTTATTAAAATGAAAAAAATCACTACTATATTCGCTGTTTTGACAGTACTTATTACGCTTACCACTTCCTGTAATAAAAAAATAAAAGAGGACATGGAGGATCTTGAGAAGTCATTGAACGAACAAAAAAGTAAAAATGACAATCTGCAGAATCAGGTAAACACGTTGAACGGGATTTTAACAAGAACTCCTATGTCTGTTAAATTCAGCACAAGAGATAATGACGATGCCACTGTAGCTTGGGAAGGAAGTTTATCATTTACATATGGATCTGATTATGGATACTCATATATTGAGGATAACGGAGATGGAACGTATTATATTTATATCTGGAGAGGCGGCGATCTTGGAACGGACTTCTATGCAGAGGTAGAGTTTGATTATAATCCTACTACCAAAGTAGCCTCTACACCTTATGCACGTCATCGGTCTTATTATTCTAAACAAGGTTCAGTGTCGGCCACTTTTAGTGGCACCACGAATATCATTCATAGCGTTACCGTAAATTCATTTGATTTTAATGCAGGTACTATTTCGCTTAATTATACAGGTACTACAACAGGTTCATATGGTGGAAACAGATTCACCGGAAAGCCAATGACTTTGGAGCTGGGATATTCTGGTCCAATGGCTAAGTACTTGTACAACTAAGAATTGTTAAGATACGTTGTGAAAATGCTACTCTTTTTGAGAGTAGCATTTTTTGTTTAAAGAGGGTTGACTTTGTGAAATGAATGAAAGAGTGTTTAGGTCAATCGACCTTGAAAAATGAGTAAAGCGTTTGCGGGGAATAGAGATTATCTTTATACGGTCTCTTCCTGTTATTTTAGAAATACCTTTTAGTCAAACTGCTCAAATGCTTTTACCATAATATCATCGATCCCATTGGCTTCACGGGTTGGATCCATGTCCTGGCGAATGTCTACCGGAATTCCGTTCTCTATATTGAACCCGTCGGGGAGCGTAGTATAGGTGGAGGAGATCCTGTATACCCATCCGTTAGGCAATTGATAAGAAGTAGGTAATCCTCCTCCTCCCCCCGTTTGATCGCCTATTATTTTTACATTGGGATATACGGACATAAAACCGACAAACATATTCGTGGCACTGTAACACGACCGGTTTGTAAGAATAACAATAGGCTTGTCCAGAAACTGGATCTGTGGTTGCCCTTTGTCGTTTACGGCAGGTTCTCCGTACATATGATAGGCCATTCCAAAATCAGAATGCCCCGGGCCATTTTTTTCATAGCATGTGCCTACCAGGGTCTTGGTTTTGCTAAAACGGTTGAGCAGCTTGAATACATTGTTCGTAATTCCTCCGCCATTGTCCCGGAGATCAATGATCAGCCCTTCTGTTCCTGAGAAACGGGTCATCATAAAATCAAGATCAAAGTCTGAAAAATTGCTGGAAAAACTACTGTAACGGAAGTAACCAATCCTTTTTGAATTGTGTACGAAAATCTGATTTGTAAAAGGACCGGTGATGTAATAATTGTTTCCGAGATAGTTTCTCTCCAGCACGGAAGCATTGAAATTCTGAGGATACCCAAGGTACCATTCCCAATTGCGGGAGATGTTGAAGGGAGCCATCAGGTTGACATGCCCGTCCCTGAGTGTATACAGCATTGAATCCAGGACACGGAAAAGTTGTATCTGGTTCATATCATCATGGATCTGTGGTTGGTACACCGCTTTGACAGAGTCCCAGTTGATGTTTTTATACTCCAGAAAAGAATATTTTTCATCTACTCTTTTCCAGAGCGATTCAAAACATTCCTGAGGAGTGTTTTGAGGATCGGGGTCTACAAAAAGTTTTTCGCAGGAAAAAAAACTCAGCGAAGAGGCTATCAAAAGAATCAGTGACTTTTTCATCTGGATAAGATACGTTGAGTGGATTTCTTATTTTTTTCAGTGTAAAGCATGCTTACAACTCCGATCGTATGATGGATGGAGTATAGAGGATTGGATTCCGGTAGCCGGGTGATATGCATTCCCCATCCGTAAAAGAACCGGAATTTATCCTGGTCGTTGCGTTTGAACCGGTCAAGGTATATTTCGGTGTTGACACGGATAAAACGGTTGGGAAGCACAATCTTATTATTGGAAGTGAAAACAGACAGTACATTAATATCTTCGCCCATATAGGTCTGAGCAGGTTCCATGCCTATATAGTTTGGTCTGATCACATGTGCCAGCAGCGCAAAATTCAATTTAAATCCGGTCTGGTAGTGTCTCCTGTTTTTCCCCAGGGTGAAATTGCAGGCAAGGTGTGTGGCGGGATTTAAGACATTGGAAAATTCGTATCCGAATGAATTATTAGGGAGAAACATATAAAGTCTTCCGTCAAAGGTGTTGGTGAAAATCCCACCCAGGTACCAGTCGCCGCGGCCATTTAGGATCTTGGCTACAGGGCGCATATAATGGTAGTTGATTTCCATATTGAGAGCCGGTACTTTGGAAAGGGCATGTACCTTACGTTTATTGGTCCGCAGGTTGCCATAGCCTATGACCATTTCAAACTTACTCATGTACCTTGATTGCCCGTTCCTGATTCTCCATTGCTCGCTATAGGCTGCGATTTGAATGGTAGGTCCCCGGTGAAACAGAGGCGAATGGCCTTCGTCCCTTATAATGCGGTAAGGACTGGAGAGTACAATAGATCTATAGTTGATTTTCGAATTGGAAGAAAGCTGGGGAGGAGGAGTGTCGGTAGAATCTGTTCCTTGCTCCTGGCCGAAGGCAAGAAAAGGAGCAAGGAACAGTAATAAAAAAAAAGTTTTTTTCATCGTTTAGAATTTAATTCCGGTGTAATTGAAAGGAGTAATGGATAAAAGTTCTTTTTTAACTCCTTCGTTTACATTAAGTTGTTTGATAAACTCTTTGATGGTGACAGCCGTGATCTTTTCGTTCTTACGGGTGAGCGCTTTCAGTGCTTCGTATGGTTTCGGATATCCTTCCCGGCGCAAGATGGTTTGGATCGCTTCTGCCACTACTGCCCAGTTGTCATCCAGATCAGCCTTGATAGCATCTTTGTTGAGCTCCAGCTTGCGGAGCCCTTTTAACGTAGAGTTAAAGGCGATCAGGCTGTGTGCAACAGGAACGCCTATGTTGCGCAAAACAGTAGAATCTGTAAGGTCTCTCTGAAGTCTTGAAATGGGGAGCTTGGCCGCAAAATGTTCGAACAAAGCATTGGCAACGCCAAGATTTCCCTCTGAATTCTCGAAATCAATAGGGTTTACCTTATGAGGCATGGCCGAGGAACCTACTTCTCCTTCTTTGATCTTTTGTTTGAAATAATTCATCGAAACATACTGCCAGATATCTCTGTCGAAGTCGATCAGGATAGTGTTGATGCGTTTCAGGTTGTCGCAAAGAGCAGCCAGGTTGTCGTAATGCTCTATTTGAGTAGTGTGGGTACTTCTGGAAAGCTTTAATCTTTTATTGACAAATGCTTCGGCAAATTTTTTCCAGTCTTTTTTAGGGTAAGCTACATAATGAGCATTGAAATTTCCTGTAGCACCTCCGAATTTTGCGGAGTGAGCAATCGTTTTTAACAGTACAATCTGTTTTTCCAACCTTTCGTGAAATACCATCAGCTCTTTTCCCAGCCGTGTAGGAGAGGCTGGTTGCCCATGGGTTTTGGCCAGCATCGGAACAGATTTCCATTGCTGTGCCAGTACTTTGATCGTTTTGACAGTTTCGTTTAAGACCGGATAAACTTCCTGTTCCAGCGCATCTTTCAGCAGAAGAGGAACAGATGTATTATTAATATCCTGAGAAGTAAGACCGAAATGGATAAATTCGCTGTATTTGGAGAGCCTTCTGCCCGAAAACTCTTCTTTGATGAAATACTCTACCGCTTTTACGTCGTGGTTGGTGATTTTTTCGGTGGCCTTGATCTTTTTGGCGTCGGCTTCCGTGAAGTTGCGGTAAATATCGCGAAGTCCTTCAAACCTGTTTTTAGGAAAATCTTTTAGCTGAGGTAATCCAAATTCACACAGAGCGATAAAATATTCGATTTCTATTTGTACTCTGTATTTGATAAGCCCATATTCAGAAAAGTAAGGGGCAAGATTTTTTACCTGCTTTCTGTATCTGCCATCAATAGGGGATAAGGCACTTAATTCGTTCAGCTCCATTAGTTATACTTTTAAATTAACGTAAACCGTAAAGATAGGATTAATAACAATTATAAACCAATGAAGTAAAATTGATTTAAAATTGGTATTTTTAACATTGAAAATAGGAGTTGAAACTTGGCAGAGCAGAAAAAAGTCCCTTTTAATTTAAGCGAAGCCGCTCTTGCGGAAATTGTAAGTATTTTTAAGACCAAAAATATTCCGGATGGCTATGGATTGAGGGTTGGAATAAGAGGAGGAGGATGCTCCGGGATTTCTTACCTGTTCGGTTTTGACAAAAAACAAAATTCCGATGAGGAATTTGAGATAGAAGGAATCCCTGTATATGTAGAAAAAAAACACTTTATGTACGTGGCGGGATTGAATATTGATTTTGAGGATGGAGTGCATGCCAGAGGATTTGTCTTTGAAAACCCGGATACCCGTTTTTAGCATCGGAATGGAATTGAAATACCTCTTATCTTATTCACTTTCTCTTCCATTTAGAAAATAATTCCCGTTTTATACGCGTTAGGAAGGAGGCGATTTTATCCCCGTTTAACTTTCCCAGATCTCTGGTGATCCCTTATGTCGTTCTCCGTTTTTCCTGAAGGTGGAATGTGCTCCGGCAATTTTTATTTCCACTTCAATACTCGTACCTTTGACGCATGGAAATAGAATTAAATCTTTTGAATCAGGCTTATCATTTTGAAGCTAAAAATGAAAGCGGCAATGAAGTGCAGATAGATGCTTCTCCTTCGATCGGTGGACTTGGGTTGGGAGCCAGACCCATGGAGCTTCTGATTATGGGGCTTGGAGGCTGCAGCGGTATTGATATTCTGAATATACTACGCAAGCAGAAGATTGAGCCGGAGGGCTTCAGAGTGAAAATCTCTGCCGAAAGAGAAAAAGAAGCTACTCCTTCATTGTTTACCGATATCCATGTAAAGTTTATCTTCAAAGGACCGATCGATGAAAACAAGGCCAAAAGAGCGATTGATTTATCCATGGATAAATATTGTTCCGTGGCTAAAACACTGGAAAAAACAGCGAAGATCACCTCTGAGCTGGTGGTAGAATAAAAAAGATATTTTTGTACAGAGCAGACTTTATAAATTGAAGCTTTTGTACAACAGAGTTGGTACATACGACGATAACATATCATGAGCGAAGAAAATAAACCGAAATTTGAAACCATCGCGATTCGTACACAGACAGAACGTACGCAGTACAACGAGCATTCTACTCCGTTGTTTCTGACGTCTAGTTTTGTTTTTGACGATGCAGAGCATGCCCGTGCTTTGTTTGCAGATGAAGTGCAGGGAAATATTTATACCCGTTTTTCCAATCCGAACAGTTCAGAGTTCATTGAAAAGATCTGTAAGATGGAAGGGGCGGAAGATGGATTTGCAGTGGCTTCCGGTATGTCGGCCGTATTTACCAGCATGGCATCTTTTCTCAGATCGGGAGATCATGTCCTGGTGTCCAAATCAGTATTTGGTTCTACGATCCAGATCCTGACGCAGATATTTCCGCGTTGGGGGATCACTCATACCTTTGCCGATATCCGCAGACCGGACACCTGGGAAGGACTGATTCAGGAAAATACCAAGATGATCATGGTGGAAACACCTTCCAACCCGGCATTGGACCTGATCGACCTGGAGTGGCTAGGAAAGCTGGCGCAGAAATACAACCTGATCCTTGATGTAGACAATTGTTTTGCCACCCCTTATCTTCAGAACCCTTTGCAATGGGGGGCACATGTGGTCACGCATTCTGCTACAAAATTTATCGATGGTCAGGGAAGAACGATCGGAGGGATTATCGTGGGAAGCAAGGAACTGATCAAAGAGGTACGCTTCTTTGCAAGGCATACCGGACCTGCATTATCTCCCTTTAATTCCTGGATCCTTTCCAAAAGCCTGGAAACACTGGCTTTGCGGATGGACCGGCATTGCGATAATGCACT
>CAYTGJ010000023.1:0-22000 GCA_964437245.1 uncultured Chitinophagaceae bacterium | reverse complement strand
TGCACTGAAACTGGCTCAGTTTCTGGAGCAGCATCCGGAGGTGGAATGGGTAAAATATCCTTATCTGCCAAGTCACCCTCAGTATGAGCTGGCGAAGAAACAGATGAAAGCCGGCGGAGGGATCGTAACGTTCCTTGTAAAAGGCGGTGTGGAGAGAGGACGAAGGTTCCTGAATGCCACGCAAATGGCCTCTCATTCTGCTAACCTCGGAGACAGCAGGACCATCGTGACCCATCCGGCTTCCACCACGCATTCCAAGCTTTCGGAAGAAGACCGTCAGTCAGTAGGAATTCTGTCAGGATTGATCCGGATATCGGTAGGATTAGAACACATCGATGACATCATCACCGAAATAGATAATGCCCTTAAGGCTTCACAGTCGTGAAAATTGAATGATCCCAAAGTATAGCGATATGAAGAACATTCTGCTGTACTTTGGGAATTTTATATGTAATTGATATGAAAATAGCCATAACCTATGGATTGGTGATTGCGGTGATCATCGCGATCGTAAACAGTATTTTTGTAGACCTGTTTGGAATAGAGTACGAATTTGTCAGGAAGTATTCGGGTTTTTTTCCCTTTTTGATCCTGGGAACAGGTTTGTTCCAGGCAATGAAAAAATGGAAGGAAACAGTGTATGCCGGAGATATGAACTATGGACAGGCGATCTATTCGGGGATTGTATCAGCGGCTTTTGTAGCTTTGTTTTGCGCCATCATCAATTTCTTCTACTTTCAGCTGATCAATACCAATTATGCCGAAGAGGTGATCCGTATTGCTACTCCGTTGATGGAGCAGGATAAACTTACGGCTGCTGAGATTGCGGAGAACGTAGATAAGATCAGGGATACTTATAAGCCGGTGAATCAGCTTACAGGGACTTTTGTGATTATGTTGATTGCAGGAGTAGTGTTTTCGGCAATTTTTGCGGCTCTGCTCCGTACCAA
This sequence comes from uncultured Chitinophagaceae bacterium, assembly GCA_964437245.1. Taxonomy (GTDB): domain Bacteria; phylum Bacteroidota; class Bacteroidia; order Cytophagales; family Cytophagaceae; genus JANYCO01. The sequence goes on along the minus strand of CAYTGJ010000023.1, from coordinate 21,050 downwards.
GGATACTTTTACCCTCACTACCAAGGACAAAGAATAAATTAGAAATTTGGCACAATATTCGTATTTTTAGGTTTAAACTTTAGCATTCTATGAAAAAATATTTAGCAATGTGCCTGGTTCTGATAACAGGTACTTCGTATGCACAGATCACACTGGATAAGATTAAGGGAGAACTGGAAAAAGTAACCGGTGTGACAGGAAGCGGCAGTTCGACTGCCACGAGCAAGGTACTTAATCTGTCTGAAACAGAAATCATACAAGGCCTGAAAGAGGCGCTGGGAAAGGGGGCTACTACAGCTTCTCAGGCGCTGAATAAACTGGATGGCTATTATAAAAATCCTAAAGTTAAAATACCTCTTCCTCCGGAAGTACAAACCGTAGCTAAAACACTTCGTGAATATGGCTATGGAAAAAAAGTGGATGAGTTTGAGCTGACACTTAACCGTGCGGCAGAGCAGGCAGCGAAAGAAGCTGCGCCTATTTTCAGCAGCGCTATTCAGAATATGACTTTTGCGGATGCGAAAAGTATTTTGACAGGAGCTGATACAGCTGCTACTTCTTATCTTAGAAGAACCACGTACAACTCCTTGTTCTCTGCATTCAGTCCACATGTGAAGAAGGCAGTAGGAGATAATAAGGTTGCGAATAAATGGGCAGAACTCGCTAAACTGTACAATAAGATCCCGTTGGTGAAAAAACCTGTTAACACAGACCTTGTAAGTTATACTACCGGTAAATCTTTGCAGGGATTGTTTACGCTGGTAGCGGATGAAGAATTGAAAATCCGTAAGGATCCTGTGGCAAGAACCACTGATATTCTTCAGAAAGTATTTGGTAGTTTATAATCTAATTCTGTCACAACCGTATTGCAATGAAAAAGGTAAAAATAACATTATTCATTATTGTCCTGGCGGCGCTGGGGGTATTGTCCTACTTTATGTTTGGCACGTACAGCAGAGGCGAAACGGCTGGAACGCTGGTAAAGCTTAGCAAAAAAGGAGTGGTGTTTAAAACCTGGGAAGGTGATTTGAATACCTACATGTTTATGAATGATCAGGCGGCAGCCAGTGCAGCCGTGACTACGTTATGGCATTTCTCAGCATTCGATCATGAAAAAGAAGCGCTGGAAGAAATGCAGAAAGCGGTATTGAGCGGACACAGAATTAAACTTTACTACAGAGAAAAATATTTCCGGTTTCCCTGGAATGGAGACACTAAATACTTTGTGTACAAGGCCGAAGTAGAGAAGCAGCACGAATGATAAAGCTGTGGATAATCCTTGCGGAAACGAATATAAAATTATCAGAACTTAAGGTCGGGAATTATGTATCTTTGCATCCTGACCTTAAATTTTTATAATGTTTGAAGACGGATACAAAGAGCAAGGATTAAGAAAACAACTGGCACGTAAGCTAAAAGAAAAAGGAATTACGGATGCCAAAGTATTGGAAGCTATTGCTTCTGTTCCCCGTCATGTATTTTTGGACAAAGCTTTTTTAGAACAGGCTTATCAGGATAAGGCATTCCCTATCGGTGAAGGTCAGACGATCTCCCAGCCATATACCGTGGCATTTCAGACACAATTGTTAGAGCTTACGAAAGATATGAAGGTACTGGAAATAGGCACTGGTTCGGGGTATCAGGCTTGTGTTCTGAATCATTTTAAAGTTAAGCTTTATACAATCGAATATAACAGGCCTTTATATGCGCGGACTTCTGCTTTTTTGAAGGCCGCTGGTCTTACCAATATCAATTTCTTTTATGGCGACGGAAGTCTGGGATTGCCTTCCTTTGCTCCTTATGACCGGATTATTGTCACTGCAGGTGCGCCTTCTGTACCGGAAAAATTAATACATCAATTGGTGATCGGTGGGAAGTTGGTGATTCCTGTAGGAGATGATAAAAATCAGAAAATGCTTCGTATCACCCGGCTGACCGAAACTAAGTTTCAAAAAGAAGAATTAGGAGCATTTAAATTCGTCCCTCTGCTCGGGAAAGACGGATGGTAGCAGTACAATAATAGATCAGGGTATTTACGGATAGAGATCAAATAAAAAAGGATTCATTTAATGAATCCTTTTTTATTTGATCTCTATAATATCTTTTTATTTTTTAAAGATCTTGTTCGTTTGGTTATCAACGTTCAGGTAGTATACACCAGAAGTTTTGCCTGTCAGGTCTACTTCTTTGCCTCTTCCTTTTTTAACCACTGTGCCTACGGCATCGAGCAGTTCATAATCTGCGTCTCTCGATAAAGTGATTTTATCTGTAACCCTGGTAGGATAGAAGGTCACTTTTTCCAGGTCAGACTTGAACTCTACGATCTGTGAATAAAAGACCTGCCCGTCTGCCTCTACATATTTGATTCTGTATTTATTAAGGTCAGAGTTGTGGTAGCTTTTGATATCATAGTTGTTCATGATCACACCACCTTTGCCCGGAAGTTCTTTGATTACAGCCCAGGAGTTATATTGGAAATGTTCTACAAATAGTTTTCCTCCTGCCTTTTCTCCTTTGGTAGACCAGATAAGATGCTCTTTATCAGCAGTAAATGAACTGAATTGGAAAGAACTGGTCGCTTTGATTACCTGAGGATTCAGGATCTTAGGTTTACAGTCTTCTTTATGTGTTATTTTGATGGTAACAGGATCCTGAACTTTTAAATGTGATAAATCGATCTCAAAGGCACTCGACTGAATATTGGTGAGTACTTTTACATCATTTACAAATACCTCATTCGCACAGAAATCTTTCTGATTTCCGGTAAATGGATTTTGTATGTATAAATTTTTACCCTGGTATACTCCAGTGAGGGTCAATATTCCTGCTGTCGCTGAAAAAACATTCAGCAAGATCAGATTAACCAGTAAAAATCTTATTTTCATCATTTCTTTATTATATTATATTTCCTAAAAATAACACAAAAATATAAGCAAAAATGGTTAATAATTATATATGAAACAAATTATTAAACTACTTTTTGCAAATATTTTAAATGCATAAAATGCAATTTTATACACATTATTTAGTTCTAAATTAACACAAATAAATGCATATAGTTGTATTTTCGCCAATATTTGTGCTAATTAATAAATCAACAACCAATATTAATCAAAAAATATGCGAAAAGTCGCTTTTTTTGTTCTTTTATTCATTATAGGGACTAAGTTGCCTGGAGCTCAGGTATTAGTTCCGATGGATCACGCACAGCGTAACCATTTGAAAGCTTACGGGATAGCCTACTGGATACTTACCTTCGAACAGGATGTAAACTGGCTGCTGAATTACAGGGGAGGCAGTTTTATGTTTGCTCACAGCCAGAAATTTGAAAATGAGTTGGTCATCAGAGGAGTTAGTTATGAAGTGCTTTCAGATGCCCAGTCGGCGGAGATCATAAACTATATTGCCGGACCGGACGTCAACATGGAGGTTATGAAGCTGGAAAAACCGCCTAAAATTGCTGTTTACTCTCCTAAAACAAAGCTGCCCTGGGACGATGCTGTGACGATGGTGCTGACCTATGCCGAAATACCTTATACCATCGTGTTTGATGACGAGGTCATGTACAATGAACTTCCCAAGTATGACTGGCTGCATCTTCATCATGAGGATTTTACCGGACAGTATGGAAAATTTTATGCTCAGTATAAAAACCAGGCATGGTACATCCGTCAGCAACAGGAGTATGAAGCATCGGCGAGGAAACATGGATTTAAGAAGGTTTCAGAACTGAAACTTGCAGTGGTGAAAAAGATCCGGGATTTCTGTGCCGGAGGTGGATTTTTGTTTGCCATGTGTTCTGCAACGGATACCTATGATATTGCACTTGCCGCAGAAGGGGTGGATATTATTGAATTTATGTACGACGGCGATCCGATGGAGCCGGGAGCCCAGAAAAAACTTGATTATAAGAAGACCTTTGCCTTTGATAATTTTACGCTCAGTCATGATCCTTATGAATATGAGTTCTCCAATATTGATAATAATCCGGGAGAAAGAGGATTGCACGAGAGCAATGATTTCTTTACGCTGTTTAACTTCTCTGCCAAATGGGATCCTGTTCCTACGATGCTTACCCAGAATCATGAAACTACCATAAAAGGATTTATGGGGCAGACTACCGCCTTTAAGAAACGGTTGCTTAAGCATGATGTACTGGTGATGGGAGAGACGAAGTCAATCAACGAAGCCCGTTATATCCATGGAGGATATGGAAAAGGAACCTGGACTTTTTATGGAGGCCATGATCCGGAGGATTATCAGCATTTTGTGGGAGAAGAACCTACGGATCTGAACCTGCATCCTAATTCGCCGGGCTTCCGGTTGATCCTGAACAACGTACTTTTCCCTGCGGCAAAGAAGAAAAAGCAAAAGACCTAGGAATTAAGATCTGGTTTTATTTATTCCGGTGAAGGTTGTCGCAGATAATGGCCGTGGCAATGGCTACATTCAGCGATTCTGCTTTTCCATACCGGGGGATATGGATTTTACCGGTGAGGTACTTTTTTACTTCTGCGCTTACTCCTTCCGATTCATTCCCCATCAGAAGATATCCGCCTTCGGCAAAAGGGAAGCCATGTACGTTATCTCCTTCCAGGTCAGCGGCATAGACAGGGAGAGTATTAGAGGACAGAAAATGAGACAGGTTGCAATAATAATTTTTTACCCTCGTAAATGATCCCATTGAGGCCGAGATCACTTTAGGATTATAAAAATCGGCAGTTGTTTCCGAGCATACTATTTTGGTGATCCCGTACCAGTCAGCAATTCGTATGATGGTCCCCAGATTCCCGGGGTCTTTGATGTCGTCAAGAATCAGGGCGTATTCGGTTGGCTTGATGGTGAGCAGAGTATTTTCAGGAATGGCGGCTACAGCGATCCCGGCATTATTGGTCGTATAAGAGCTTATGTTGCTCAACTCTTGTTCTGATAGGATCTCTGCGTTCAGAGACCGGCTGCGGAGGAGATCCGAATGCTCTTGATAGAAGCGTTCGGTGACGAGCAGGTCATGGATCTGGTAATCAGAATTGATTAATTCCAGAATACTTTTCGCCCCTTCCGTTAAAAATTGCTTATATTCAGTACGAAATTTCTTTATTTGCAGGGATTTAATGAACTTTGCTTTGTTTCTAGAGAACATTTAATAAAGGTTTTGCGGGTACTATATTACATTTTTATTGGCATTGTTTCAATGTTTTTTCTGTTAGGGTGCTCTTCCACCAGGCATCTGAAGAAGGATCAATATATTCTTTACCGTAATACGCTGAAAGGCGCTCCCAAAGAACACAATTCCGCTATGACCGATCTGTACAAGCAGCGGAGCAACCGAAAGGTACTGGGAACGCTTCCGTATGTGAACTTGTATAATTTCGGAAAACTCTTTCTGGATACTTCCCGTGTGATCCGTAAAAAAGAGAAGATCAACCGTAAATTTGACAGGAAGATCAGTGAGGCCCGGACTGATTCAAGGCAAAGTAAACTGACCAATAAAAAAGAAAAAAAAATAAAGCGCCAGGACCTGGTGTTGTCTGATGGGAATGCTTTTATGCGATCGTTCGGAGAACCTCCGGAGATCTTTGATTCCTCGAAAGTGAATGTGACGGTTGCCATTATGAAGTCCTATCTTTTTTCAAAAGGTTATTTTCATAATGAAGTGTCTGCCACTGCAGATACGGCCCGTAAGAAAAGGATTACGGTACGTTATCGTGTGCAGGCAGGGGCTCCTTTTTTAATTGACAGTATCACTTATTTCATAGACGATAAAAGGATTGATTCGCTGCTTCATAAGCCTTCATTATTTATAAGCTTAATAAAACACAATGAAAATTACGATGAAGATAAACTGAATTCGGAAAGGGAGAATATCTATAAACTGATGAAAGATCAGGGGTATTTCCTGTTTCAGAGACAGGATATTTATTTTAAGGTGGACAGCCTCAGAGCACCTTATAAGGTGGATATACAGGTGTTTGTGGCCCGCAAACACGATATCTATAAAGTTTCCAAGCTTTATTTTAATATGAACGATGCAGGCGATAAAACCGGCTTAAAGCAGGATACATTTTTGTATGAGAATGTTCATTATACTTTTTACAAAAGAACTTACCTGAGAAAGCTGCTGGATTATAAAATTACCATCCGGCCTTATGATGTCTATAGTCAGTCCAAATTTCAGACTACCCAGCGGTTATTAGGATCAATGGATATGTATAAATTTGCGAATGTCAATATCACGGAAAATAAATCAGATACACTGGATAAGACGCTTACTGCTTTTATTAATACCCAACCGTTGAATAAATTTCAGCTTAGCCAGGAGTATGGGCTGAGTGTAGGTCAGGCCTTGATCCCCGGCCCTTTTTTGAGTGTTACGCTAAAAACCCGGAATATTTTCCGATGGCTGGAGGTGATTGAAAATACATTCCGGTATTCTTTTGAAGCACAGTATACGAATGCATCCAGTACAGAGCCATACAGAGCCCGGGAGTTTTCCGCTTTTACGTCTATCAGTTTGTCCCAAATGCTATTGCCTACCAAGCTGAGGGATCTTGTGAAAAATCTGTATCCCAAAGTCAGGTTCTATACAGGATATACCTTTGTGAGCCGTCCGGAATACAGACGTGAGTCGTTTCGGAGCGGTCTTACGTATAGCTTTACGAGAAATGCTTATTCCAGCTTTTTTGTGACGCCGATCGAGATATCTTATATCGACTCTAAGGTGGATTATAATTACAGGCAGTTTCTGTTAGAACTGAACAGAACCAATGGTAGCAACCTCTATTTGAGCTTTAATCCTTCTATCGTAACAGGATTCCAGGTCAGTTATGTACACAATAATCATGAACTGAATTCGCGTAAGGTGACGAAGTTCATCCGGCCGTTTTTTGAATTTGGAGGTGTAGTGCCTACGATGGTGTCAAAATTATATGCTTCTTCTGATGACCGTGACAGTAGCCGGCTTTGGGGAAAGCAGATCTTTCAGTTTATCCGGATGGGAGTAGATCTTCGGTATTATCTTCCCATACAGAAATACAACTCTTTTGTAGTAAGGGTCAATATGGGATATGCTCAGCCTTTTGGAGAATCCCGGCGAGAGGATTTGTATTCTTTACCCTATGAGAAATATTTTTTCAGCGGAGGAAACTCAAGTATCAGAGCATGGAAGCCAAGACGTCTCGGACCTGGCTCGTATAGCGGCAACCAGCAAAACGACTATGTGTACGAACAGCCGGGAGAAATCCTGTTTGAAACCAATTATGAATATCGCTTCAGAATGTCCGGTATTTTTAACGGAGCCTTTTTTGTAGACGCGGGAAACGTGTGGACCATTAAGGAAGAAAACCCGGGGACGCAGTTTAAATTCTCAGAATTTTTCAGTGACCTTGCGGTAGGAGCAGGAGCAGGACTTCGTCTGGATTTCTCTTTCCTGGTATTGCGTCTGGATATGGCTCACAGAGTACTGGATCCGGCCAGACCCAAAGGAGATAAATTGGTTGATACATTCCGGTTCTCTCAGATTGTATACAACATAGGGATCGGATATCCTTTCTGATCTTAGAACAGCAGGTCCAGGATATGTTTTTTGGGAAGGTTTAGCAGCAAAGACATAATAAAGAAGAGCTTGGTCAGGACAATCGCTTTCTGATGTTTGCCCGCTTTTAACCGCTCTTCTGTCTCGTTAAAAACAGCTATGAAAACAGGGAAAGAAAAAGGGATCAGGGTCCTGTAATCAAAAGGATCGATCGTGGAAGTGAAGGTCATGTACGTTAGAAAAATCAGGTACAGAAATCCTGTATAGACCAGTAGCTTGTTGCTTTCCTTGACCGGCTTGTCCGGAGAGCGGAAGAAAATCAGGAAAGCGATATAGATCATCAGTGCCAGTTGCAGGCCGGTGGTGAAAAGGTATAAAAGCATATCAGCCGTGCCGGAAAACCTGTATTGCTTGATGATGTGCAGTTGATTGAATATCCCCAGAAAGAAACGTTGAATGAGTTCATAAGCTGTAAAATCCTGGGTGTTTACCCTTGGCATGCCGGTGAGGTAACCGCACTGAAGGTAATTGTTGAACAGGTATGCTCCTACTCCCAGGCTCCCCAGCGCTAATCCCCAGAACAGGCTTTTGGTTTTGGTAGTTTCTTTTTTGAAATAATACCAGAGCATCAGGGTAAGTCCTGCAAAAAAGAAGATCACCGAAGCATAACGTGCCAGGCACATCCCGATAAGGGAGAGCGCAAAGAGAAGTATGTATTTCCACACTAGTTTTTCGGATTGATGAATACGTTTGATCGTCAGGATGAATAAGAAAAAGAACGGAAGAAAGAGATTTTCTGACCATGTGTAAGAACAAATTTCAAGCATGGTAAAACTTCCGAAATAATAGAGCGGGAAGTAAGAGGAACCGGCAAAAATCAGGTAGAGCAGATAGAAGTCGGCTGCAAGTAAAAGAATGTTCAGTAGCTTGGAAGCCCACAGAGGTTCCAGGGAAGTAAGGGCGGAAACTGCCACGATACTGATCGGATAGCCTAGTGGCCATACCGCAAAAAAATGCTTCTCGTACTGGTCGGGATGCCCGAAAGGGGTTTCGGCATAAAGCGGAATGAGCTGATGTGTTTCAGCGTTATAATCAAATACTTTTGGTCCTGTAAAACCTTCTCCTGCCAGAATATTCCGTGAAACTTCGAGATAGTAATCAGAGTCGGGACTGCAATACCGGGTACTTTCTACATTCATTCTCATGAGTAAGACCGGAACGAACAGTAAGAACAATAAGAATGGCTCGTACTTTTTGATGAATTTCATGGACCTCTTTGGTAAGATGGATCAAGTTATAATTAAAAACAATAAATACCTATATTTGGACTCGTATAAATAGTGGAATGAAGTATGAAACATAATGTTTCCAGAGAAGAAATAGAAGATTGGTTCAAAGCCCTGCAGGACGATATCTGCGGTCAGTTGGAACGGGCGGATGGGAAAGCCGGATTCAGAGAAGATCCATGGACCAGGGCCGAAGGAGGAGGAGGACGATCGAGGGTGATAGCCGGAGGAAATGTGATTGAAAAAGGGGGCGTAATGTTCTCTGCGGTATGGGGAAAAACACCTGCAAATATTTTGAATGCATTGAAACTGGAAGAATCCGATTTCTATGCCACAGGAGTTTCGATTGTGTTCCATCCTGTAAATCCCTGGTGTCCCATCATTCATATGAATACCCGTTATTTTGAAATGAGCAACGGCGTACGCTGGTTTGGTGGTGGTATTGATCTGACGCCTCATTATATCCTTCCCGAAGATGCTGCGTTGTTTCATCATAAAGTGAAAGGCGTTTGTGATCAGTATCACCCAGACTATTATCCTCAGTTTAAAAAATGGGCGGATGATTATTTTTATATCAAACACCGGGAGGAAACACGCGGAATTGGCGGAATATTTTTCGACCGTTTGACAGAAGACGAAACCTTTACTTACAGAGACCGGTTTGATTTTGTGAAAGGAGTGGGACAGCTTTTTGCCCCTTTGTATACAGAATTGCTGGAGAGAAACAAAGAGAAAGCATATTCAGAAAATGAAAAAAAATGGCAGTTGCTCAGAAGAGGAAGGTATGTAGAATTCAACCTTGTCTATGATAAAGGAACTAAGTTCGGACTGGATACCAACGGAAGGGTGGAATCTATTCTTATGAGCATGCCTCCTGTGGCCAATTGGGATTATGATGTACAGGTGCCTGAGGGAAGTCAGGAAGCCTATACGCTTTCTAAACTTAAAAAAGATCTTACCTGGAGCTGATGCTGGAGTATCTGAAAGAGCTGGATGTGAAATTACTGTTGTGGGTCAACGGAGGACATACTTCCTGGCTGGACAGCAGTATGCTTTTTGTGACGCATCGCTATTCCTGGATCCCTTTATACGTGCTGATCGTAGCATTTATTTTGCTGAAAAAGAAAAAGGAATGCTGGATCGCCCTGATTTGTATTGTTGCCGGAGTGATTTGTGCAGACCTGTTTGCATCGTCTTTTATGAAGCCCTTGTTTCAGCGTCTTCGTCCTTGTCATGATCCATTTGTCCATTCATTGCTTTATAGGATCAAAGATACCTGTGGAGGGAAATATGGATTTATTTCTTCCCATGCAGCCAATACCTTCGCCTTGTCCGTATTTTTGTTCCGCTGGTTTGGGAAAGAATATCCTCTGACTGCATTGTTTTTTTTCTGGGCAGCAGTGGTCTCGCTGAGCAGGGTATACCTGGGGGTGCATTATCCTTCCGATATTATAGCCGGAGCATTGGCAGGATTGCTCATCGGAACAATATCTTTTTATTTATTTAGATTTTTTGTTCGTAAAAAAATCCTTATAAAAAGTTAAGTTGGTTGTAGAAAAGTTCTTTATAATGAGCTCCGATTGGAATGCCATTCTCTTCTATCATTACCATTTGATTGTCGATCATTTCTATTTTATCAATATTGATGATGTAAGACCTGTGTATTCTGATAAAACGGTTGGAGGGGAGCTTATCTTCCACACCTTTCATAGTAGAATGAACAATGATTTTTTGCCCTAGTTCCATCTGGAAAACGATGTAATCGGCTAATGCCTCTATATAAAGAACTTTGGCATATTCTATTTTTAGAATTTTGTATTCCGAACGTACGAATAAGTACGACGTGTTTTGTCTTTCGGACGAGGTTGAAGTTGTTTTATCCATAATGTATGATCGTTGTTTCCCCTGTCCAGTCTTGTACCGGTACCACCCGGTTGTATTGACGAAATAACTTACCGGTTCATAAGTTTGGAAACATATTTGCCGATAACGTCAAACTCCAGGTTGACAAGACTGCCGGTTTTTAAAAATTGCAGATTGGTATGTTCGTAGGTATAAGGAATGATAGCAACACTGAACTGATCCTGTTTGGAATTAACAACCGTAAGACTGATCCCGTTGATCGTTACAGATCCTTTTTCGATGGTTACGTTCCCGGAGGAAGCATCGTATTCAAAGGTAAAAGCCCAGCTGCCGTTTTGCTCCTCGATGCGTATACATTTTCCTGTCTGGTCTACATGACCTTGTACGATATGACCATCCAGCCTTCCGCCGAGTAGCATGCATCGTTCCAGGTTTACAAAATCCCTTTCGGACCAGGAAGAAAGATTGGTTTTCTGAAGTGTTTCCCGGACCGCAGTAACGAAGTATGTATTTCTTTCGATGGCGGTGACCGTAAGACATACTCCATTGTGGGCCACACTCTGATCGATCTTTAATTCATGTGTAAAAGGTGATTCGATACCGAAATGCAGATTGTCTTTGTCTCTTTCGATACTCACTACTTTTCCCATTGCTTCAATGATCCCTGTAAACATTCAAATATAGTGTTTGTGTTAATTTAAAAATGAACGAAAAGTTATCATAAATAATTCAAAAGATTCAAATATGTTTTCGTTTCCTTTTTCTTTACGGTAGTGCTTATCAGTAAATAAACGGAGTAAGAAACTACTTCCCTCTACCCTGTATCATAACCAGGATAGTATATAAAAGAATGCGAAGGTCCATAGCAAAGGACATATTTTCAATATACAGAATGTCGTATTTAAGACGTTCTACCATCTCTTCTACGTTCTGAGCATATCCGTATTTTACTTGTCCCAGCGAAGTGATTCCCGGTCTTACCTTATTGAGGTGTTTATAATGAGGAGCTATTTTAACGATCTGGTCGATAAAAAACTGTCTTTCCGGTCTTGGTCCTATCAGCGACATATCGCCGATCAGTACATTGTAAAATTGAGGGAATTCATCCACCCTGCTTTTTCGTAAAAATCTGCCAAAGGGAGTGATCCTTGAATCGCCTTCACTGGAAAGCGCCGGACCATCTTTCTCCGCATCTGTATACATACTGCGGAATTTATAAATGTTGAAAGGAATTCCGTCTTTGCCAATTCTTTCCTGTTTGAAAAGTACCGGTCCTTTCGAGGTTATTTTGATGATGGCGGCAATGAGCAGAAAGAAGGGCATCCCAAGGATCAGTACAAAAGCAGAGAAGATGACATCGGAGATCCTTTTAAGGTTACTCTGCCATTCGGGCATAAGATCCTGGTTGATCTCCAGCAGCGGAATGTCAAAACTGCGGTTTACCCTGATCGAACCGATCAGGTACTGATGGATGGAAGGGAGGATGCTGATCCTTATTTTTTTATGATTTTCCAGAACCGACAAGATCTCTTCGATTTTCGCATGGTCCTCTTTCTCTATGGCGATCACGATCTGTTCAATATGACACCGGGTGATCACTTTTGAAAGGTTTTCTACAGAACCCATATACCGGAGTTTGTCCCCGAACTTATGACGGTTCTCGTCTGCGGAGAGGTAAGCTACAAAACGCAGGCCAAGCATCTCAAAACTTTTATTGATCTCATCAAAGATCTCTACGGCTTTAGGGCCCGAACCTATGATCAGCGTATTAAAGAATAAACGTTTTTGCCGGATCAGGATTTTTAAATAGGTGATCTGTACGATTTTTAGAAATACGGTAATAGAAAAATGGATGAGGAAATAAGAGGTAAAGGTTTTGTAGTAGGCAGTATAATTATTGACTCCTGCATCGTCCAGGAGTAGCGTAAAGAACACAACGAGGGTCCCGCCCATGGAAACGGCCAGTACGGTGAAGAACTCCTTGATCCTGGATTTCCGGTATACCTCTTTATAAAAGCCGAAGAAATAGTAGAGGATCATCCAGAATATCCCGATAATAAAAGCATCTTCCAGCAAGGGGAGGTGGATGCTTTCCCTGGTTTCACCTAACAGTACTTTTCTAAGGGAGTAAAAAATGATCCATGCAATGATGGCGGCTATAAAATCAAAGGCGATGAACCGATAAAGGTGTACTCTTTTTTTCAAAACGATCAATCTAAATTTAAAAGGGACTGCAGGCCAACCAACGAAAAGGATCAAAAGTCTTGTGATCGTAGTGCTTCATATCCCTGTTCAACTTTTAAAACTACTAAAAATATAACTACTTTCTTACTACATTAGTATAGGAATTTACCCTAAGAATTGGGTAAACGATGCTATTAGGGTCTATAAATGATGTTTTTTGCACTCTTCCGTATAAAAATTTTATTTTTTCAACAAACAGACAAAAAACTCTCTTTTAAGATTAGAAATAAACTATGGAAACTTTTGTTTCTTTGAAAGTTTCCATAGTTTTGTGCCGTAAATTTAATTATGGAGCCAAAAGAGATCATATTAAAAGGGGCCCTGGAAATGTTCATGCGTTATGGAGTAAAAAGCATTACCATGGACGATATATCCCGTTCTTTAGGAATTTCTAAGAAAACGATTTACCAGTATTTTGAGGATAAAGATGCATTGGTTTGCGCTTGTGTGAGTACCTTTACGGAGTCACAGAAAGAGAATTTTGTCAGAATGAGAGAAGAATCCAGGGATGCGTTGGAAGAACTGATAAAATGCTCGGATTTCATGCGAAGCAGTGTTTGCAATATCAATCCGGCCCTTTTGTATGATGTACGAAAATATCATCCGCGGGGATGGGCGCTTTATCTTGATCATCGCAGAGACTTTGTGGAAAAAACGATTGCAGAAACTCTTATCAGAGGAGTGAAAGACGGATTGTTCAGAAAGAGTATGGATATGAGTATTATGGCCAGACTCAGGATCGAGACGGTAGAAATGGCTTTTAATACGGAAATTTTTCCATTGTCAGAATTTGAAACGCCTAAGGTACAGATGGAGTTCTTTGAACACTTTACCTATGGTATATGTACGATAAAAGGTCACAAATTGCTAAATAAATACAAACAAATACATGAGGAGGATTAATACTTTTTATATGAAAAAGGGAATAATTGCCATACTAGTGGTGGCATTTACTTTCGGGCTGGCCAGCGCACAGACGGATAGTAGTTATACATTGCAGCAATGTATAGAGTATGCGCTGAAAAACAGTAAAAATATTCAGAACGCTCAGTTAGATGTGGCCATCGCGAAAGCACAGGTGGGAGAATACCGCTCCATGGGCTTGCCTCAGATCACCGGGCAGGCACAATTGGTGGACAATCCTACCCTGCAAAGAATGTTCCTTAAGAACGGACCGTTCTTTTATGAACCTTCGGTAGAAATGGGAGGGACCCTCGCGATCCCGAACCTGTTTCAGCTCAGAAGTTCAGGAGATGTCAGTGCTACTGCTTCGCAGTTGATTTTCAGTGGTTCTTATTTCATTGGACTGAAAGCGGCGAAAGCGTTAGCAGAGTTGTCAGAAAAAAATACCGACCTGACCAAAACCGAGATCGTGGAAAATGTGACTAAAGCATTTTACATGCAACTGATCAACAAGGAAAGAGTAGCGATCCTGGATGCCAATATTGCCCGCCTGGATACCTTGCTGAAACAAACGAAAGCAATGAAGGGACAAGGTTTTGTAGAAGGGATCGATGTAGACCGGTTGGAAGTGACTTACAACAATCTGCTCACCGAAAAAGAAAAATTTCAGAACATCATTGACCTTTCTACCGTCCTGTTGAAGTTCCAGATGGGGTATGAGATCAGCAAACCTCTAACGATCAATGGCAGCATTGAAGACCTGAGAAAAGCCGAGACCGCTATGGTAGGAGCAAAAGTAGATTACAACAACCGGGTGGAATACCAATTATTGGCCAGCCAGAAAAAACTGGAAAATTATAACCTGAAAAATATCAGAGCCGGTTATCTGCCTACGCTTTCTGCTTTTGGAAAACTGGGTACTGTGAGAATGGATCAGAATATCGGAGAGGTGTTTTCCAATAAGTGGTATGCTTATAACATGTGGGGCTTTACGCTGAATGTACCGATCTTTGACAGTTTTGGAAAACACTACAAGGCACAACAGTCCAAGATGTCTTTACAGAAAATTGACAACAATATTGCCAACCTGGAAAATGCAGTTGATTTCCAGGTACAGCAGGCAGAGCTGAATCTTAAGAACAGTATTAAATCCATGGAGATTCAGAAGAAGAATGTAGAACTGGCGCAGGAAGTTTCTAGAGTGTCTAAGATTAAATATCAGCAGGGAGTAGGCTCCAACCTGGAGGTAGTAACTGCCGAGAGCGCTTATAAAGAGGCTCAGACCAATTATTACAATGCCTTGTACGATCTGATGGTAGCACAGATAGACTATCAGAAAGCATTGGGAACTTTGTATAACGAAAAGTAAAATTGATCAAACAAAAAAATAATATTAAAACCCTTAAGGAAATGAGAACACAAAATACAATAATCCTGGCTGTAGCAATGACCCTGCTGGCAGCTTGCGGCAGCGACAGGGAAATAGAGGTCAAAAAAGCTAAGCTGGATAAGCTGAAAAAACAGCAGGTAGAAATTAAAAATCAGATATCCGAACTGGAAGAAGCATTGAGAGCAGCCGGTTACCAGGATAGTTCAAATATCAAAACCAAAGAAGTAGCCGTAGCTCCTGTTCAATCAAAGGAATTCAAACATTTTCTGGAGATTCAGGGAAATGTGGATTCTGATAAAAACGTATTAGTGAGCTATAAAGCGGCGGGTACGGTGACCCGGATCCTTGTAAGCAGAGGCGATTATGTGAGAACCGGTACTACACTGGCGATGATCGACGATGAGGCGATGAGAAAGGGAGTGCAGGAGCTAAAGACCAATCTTGAACTGTCTAAAACCGTATATGAAAAACAGAAAAACCTTTGGGAGCAGAAAATCGGTACGGAAGTACAGTACCTGCAGGCAAAAGCTACTTACGAAGGACTTCAGAACAGACTGGCCCAGTTGAATGAACAATTGGATACTTATCGTGTAAAAGCTCCTATCGATGGTACCGTGGATGAAATATATCCGAACGAAGGTGAGCTGGCTTCTCCGGGAATGCCTGCTTTCCGGGTGGTGAATACATCAGGATTTAAAGTAACAGCTGATATTGCAGAAGGGTACATCAGTAAAGTGAAAAAAGGAAACAAGGCTTCTATTTATTTCCCTGACATCGACTATACCATGGAAACTTTTGTAAAAGTGGTAAGTGATGTGATCAGCCCGGTGAACAGAACTTTCAGAGTAGAGTTTGATCTTAAAAATGCACCGAAAGATATTAAATCCAATATGCTGGCCTATGTAAAAATTCAGGATTACAGTAAGCCTTCCGCTCTGGTGATTCCTGTAAATGTGATCCAGCATTCTGAAACGGCAGACTTTGTGTTTGTGGTGAAAGATTCGAAAGCGGTAAAAACAGAAGTGAAAGTCGGAAGTATCTATAGAACGGACGCTGAGATTCTGTCCGGCCTGAACGAAGGCGATAAGATCATTACGTTGGGATATCAGGATGTATTGGATGGCCAGGCCGTAAAATTCTAATAAAGGCAAATAAGGACTTTTAAATAACGATTTAAATGAAAGAATTTAAACCATCATCATGGTCTATAGATAACAAAACAACTATCTATATTTTGACCGCAATATTGGGACTGGTCGGGTATATGACCTACCAGGCTTTGCCAAAAGAAAATTTCCCGGAGGTGGTATTCCCTCAGATCTATGTGAGTACCGTTTACCAGGGAGCATCTCCTACTGATATTGAGAATGCAGTGACCAAGCACATTGAAAAACAGGTCAAGGCGATCTCCGGAGTGAAAAAAATTACCAGTAAATCAGAACAGAGTATTTCTGTGGTAATCGTGGAATTTAACACAGATGAAAAAATTCCCGAAGCGAAGATAAAGGTGAAGGATGCAGTCGATAAGGCGAAAACTGATTTGCCTAAAAACGACAACCTGAAAGAACCACAGATCATAGAAGTGGACGTTTCGCAGCTTCCGATCATGAGTATCAACATATCAGGAGACTATGACCTGGACCGGTTGAAAAAATACGCCGAGGATATCCAGGATCGTATCGAATCTATGAAAGAAATTACGCGTGTGGACCTGATCGGTGCACTGGACCGTGAGTTTCAGATCAACGTGGACCGTTTTAAAATGGATAACACGAAAGTTACGTTCTACGACATCATGACTGCTGTGGGGTCAGAAAACGTAAGTGGTGCCGGTGGAGAAATCATCGTAGGAGATGTAAGACGTTCACTCCAGATCAAAGGAGAGTTTAAAAGCGTAGAAGATATCCGGAATCTGGTGATTCGTTCCGGTTCCGGAGCTGTAGTTTATCTGAAAGATATAGCAGAGGTAGTAGATGGACACAAAGAAAAGGAAACCTTTGCCCGTCTTGATTACCAGAATGTAATTACCCTTAGTGTGGTGAAAAGAAGCGGAGAAAACCTGATCGATGCTTCCGATAAGATCCAGGACCTGCTGAAGGATATGAAAGAAAACAGGCTTCCGAAGGATTTGAAAATAGTAGTGACCGGAGATCAGTCTAAAGAAACCCGTACAACCCTGCACGACCTTATTAATACGATTATTATCGGATTCCTGCTTGTAACGGTAATCCTGATGTTCTTCATGGGAACGACCAATGCGATCTTTGTCGCGATGTCCGTACCACTTTCCATGTGTATCGCCTTCCTGTTTCTCGATGGAATGGATTTTACACTGAACATGATCGTATTGTTTGCGTTCCTTCTGGCACTTGGAATAGTGGTCGATGATGCCATCGTGGTGATTGAAAATACGCACCGTATTTATGATAATGGAAAAGTACCGATTATTCAGGCGGCCAAGCAGGCATGCGGAGAAGTGTTCATTCCCGTATTATCCGGTACCATGACCACGCTGGCTCCTTTTATCCCTCTGGCTTTCTGGAAAGGGGTGATCGGAGAGTTTATGTTCTATTTACCGATTACATTGATTGTCACGTTGGTTGCCTCTCTTTTTGTGGCCTATATCATCAACCCGATTTTTGCGGTGGATTTCATGAAGCCACATGATGAGGAACATGAAAAACAATCTAAATCTGTCAACAAAGGTTTTTGGGTTGTAACGGTTGTATTTGCTCTGGTGGCGTTCTATTATTATTTAAAAGGATTCCTGGGTAAAGCAGGTATTTATTTCCTGGGCGGATTTGCTTCTACTTATCCTACACAAGTAGAATCCGGAAATTACATCAGCAACAATATAGGAATCGCAAATTTCGTGGTTACGCTGTTTGGGCTGTACTGTTTGAACCGGTTTGTGATGCAGGATGTCATTAAAGATTTCCAAGAGAAGAGATGGCCTAAAATTCAGAATGCTTATGCCCGTTTACTGACATGGTCGCTGAAACATCCTTTCATTATTTTCGGAAGTACCGTCTTCCTGTTCTTTTTCTCCATGTTCCTGGTAGGAATTCGTTCGCCTAAGGTGGTTTTCTTCCCGCAAAGTGATCCGAACTTCATTTTCACTAATATTGTGATGCCGATCGGTACGGATCAGAACTATACTGACTCCATTACCCAGATTGTAGAAAAAAGAGTTTTCGAAACAGTAAATCAGGGATTCCCGGAAGGTAATCCGATCGTAGAGTCGGTTATTGCCAACGTTGGAAAAGGTGCCGGAGATCAAAATGAGTTTGATTTCGGAAACACTCCTCACAAAGGAAAGATTACCGTTGCATTTGTAGAGTTTGCGAAAAGAAAAGGACTGTCTACCGCGGAGTATCTGGATAAGATACGGGAAGCCGTAAAAGGTATTCCCGGTGCCCAGATCACGGTAAACCAGGAGCAGGGCGGACCTCCGGTAGGAAAGCCGATCAATATAGAAATCACAGGAGACCGGTTTGATGAACTGATCGCTACTTCGGAAGATGTGATCAAATACCTGAATAATTCAGGGATAGGAGGGATCGAAGAACTAAAAACCGACCTGGTGAAAAACAAACCGGAGATCCTGATTGAAATTGATCGTGAGAAAGCCAATGCACAGGGGATTTCTACTCAGACGGTTCATCAGAACTTATTTATTGCCTTGTACGGTTATGAAGCGTCTAAATTCAGAGATGCCAATGACGAATATCCTATCCAGATCCGTTATAAGTATGAGCAGCGTCACAATGTAGAAGCGTTGCTGAATATGAATATCGTGTACCGGGATATGAATCTTGGAGGAGCATTGCGTCAGGTCCCGCTTTCGTCGATCGCCAAGGTTAAATATTCGGATACGTATGGCGGTATCAACCGTAAGAATCAGAAGAGAATGATCACAGTATATTCCAACGTACTGAGTGATTACAATGCCAATGAGGTGGTGGCTGAAATACAAAAGTCACTTAATGAGTACGATGCTCCGGAAGGGATTCTTATGAAGATGACCGGTGAACAGGAAGACCAGGAAGAGACCTCGGCATTCCTCGGCTGGGCGGTAATGGTTGCCTTCTTCCTGATCTTTGGTATTCTTGTGTTACAGTTCAACTCGATCTCCAAACCGTTCATCATTCTGACCGAAATTCTATTCAGTGTGATCGGAGTATTGCTTGGATTTGCCATCTTCGGAATGGATATCTCCATCATTATGACAGGGGTGGGAATCATAGCCCTTACGGGAATAGTGGTCCGGAATGGTATCCTCCTGGTAGAGTTTACAGACCTTCTCAAAGAGCAGGGGATGGAGACCGTACCTGCGATCATAGAAGCCGGACGTACACGTATGACTCCTGTATTGCTGACTGCCACGGCTACGATGCTTGGACTGGTTCCATTGGCGGTTGGATTGAACATTGATTTCGTGAAACTGTTTACAGAAGGAAACCCGCATATTTTCTTCGGAGGAGATAGTGTGGCATTCTGGGGACCGCTTTCCTGGACAATGATCTACGGATTATCGTTTGCTACTTTCCTTACTTTGGTGCTTGTTCCGGTATTGTACGAACTGGTAGAAGGTGTTAAGGAAACACATGAAGGATTGATCAAAGAAGCGAAGATCATGATGACCTTCCTGTTGCCATTGACCCTGTTGTACTTTCTGTTATTTGCCATTGCACCGTCATTCTTTAGAAGATTGATGCCGGAGTTTTACCCGGCTCAGGGATTGCAAAAAGTAGAACCGGAAAAAGAGAGCTGAAAATTTAATGTTTAAGTTCTATTTAGTCAGAACGCCCGGTAGCGAAAGCTACTGGGCGTTTATTATTTTGTGTCAGGCGTATGCTTCTTTCCCGAATCCCTTGTCCAGGGCAAAGAGGATAAGGTCCGACGTTTTTTTGACCTGTGCCTTTTTCATGATATTTCTTTTGTGAGTAGCTACTGTTTTTTCACTTAAAAAAAGTATATCGGCAATTTGTTCGTTGGATCTCCCTTTTAAAATATAATGCAGGATCTGATGCTCTCGTTCTGTAAAAAGTCTGTGATTGCCAAGCGGCTCGTTTTTGCTTTCATTCTGATGAAGCAGCAATTTTATAACGGAAGGAGTGAAATATTTTTCTCCTGACAGCAATGAGTTGAGTGCAAGAATAATTTCTTCTTTCGAAACATTGGTGTTGACAATACAGTCAAGTTTAGATTGTATTTTATTAAAAGTAAAACCGGTTAATCCATTTTCACAAAACAGCATGATCTTGGCCTTGTGATTTTTTGCCCGTAAAGCAGTAATAAGAGAGAGGTGTTCTGGTTCGAGTGTACCTACTTCTATCATTAATATATCAGGATTATACTGAGTTGATAATTCGGTTAACTGATCGAAATTCTCACATTCATACAGAAGCTGATAGTTTATTTCTTCCAGCATTTGTTTGAGCCCTTGCTTACACAAATAACTTCTTCCTGCTAGTATTACCTTCATTTAATTATTTTTATTTAGACTTATTATAAATAATTGTAGCAAATTACTTCCTATTAAGCATAGAATCAACAGTTTTTTCTAAAGAGAGGTATAAGTATTTGATAGTTAGATTATTGAAATTTATAAATACTGAAAATTTAGTATTTATGAGGGCCTAAAAAGCCCTTTTTATTCTTCAGATCGACTCTGGAATAGTATTTATAGTATTAATTTTTAGATAGTTAACCGATCTTTTGTACTGTAATTTAGGTAGTATAAAAATACCAAAATTTACCGATTGACATTCGCAGGTTCAGTGCATACTTTTGTCACGTTATTTATAATTAGTCTAAATAAATTTGTAAA
>CAYTGJ010000022.1:36489-40357 GCA_964437245.1 uncultured Chitinophagaceae bacterium | reverse complement strand
CTGTAACAGGTCCGGGGGTTCGAATCCCTCTCCCTCTACAATTAGGCCTGAATATGACTAATATTCAGGCCTTTGTGTTTTTTGTGTAGCACAATGGCAGCACTTTTTTAGATGAATTTTTGATATTTTTCTCCCAAGGCTAAAGCCTCTTTAATTTCTTCAATTCGATTGATTGAATTTTTTTCAATGATTGCTTGCGCTATTTCTGCGCTTCCTGTTAAAACGGTTAGGTCCTCTTTAATTTCTGCTATTTTATTGTTTTTTGAAATCCAAACTGGCATATCACGTTTTAAAATATCATGTTCTATCCCATCTCCTTCGTGGTGTTTGCATGTTTTATTAGCACAATAACACCACGACTGAAATTTTTTAGGTGTCAGTAAAGGGGGGAAAGAAACTATAATAGGCCATCCGCATTCAGAACACGTATAACCGTTCATTATGAATGCTAATTTTATTTCCATCTTACTCATTATTTATTTGTTAAGCCGGTGGTTTCCCACCGGCAGGTTTAAGTTAGAGGTTTTGTTGTTTTTTGATGTTATCCATCCAAGTATTTGCAAATTCTGCATGTGATGCTTGGATTGCTTTTTTTATTCTCCAATCTACACCGTCTTTAAATAGTCCCTCCTGATAAGTCATCTGATCCTGGAAGGTGCAAGGGAAGATCACTTCTGTGTTCGCATTTACCACTAAGAACGTCATTTCCGGATCAGGAACCAAGTCACCATTTTGTTCGAAATAGTGAGCTACAGAGTAGATGGTACATTCGCTCTGGTAGAACATCACTTCATGAACCTTCTCAATCACCACCGGCATAAATGCTCCATTGGTATTGTCAATTTTTTGATGCTCCTTACCGTTCATAAGGTTGATCATTGCGTTGAATACGCGGGCTGCTTTTTTGTTCAGCTTTTTCATTTGTGTTTGCCCGTTTTGTTGATCCGGCTGGCACCGCCGGGGTTTTAATTAATTGATGAAACAAATATAGTAGCTTTTACGCTACTATACAAACTTTTGTTTCACTTTTTTTAAAAAAGTTTGTATAGCTCAGACAGATCGTTTTTTGAGACCCGCATCGCTTTGCATATTTTTAAAAAAGATGTGATACCTGGTTCTCTTTCACCGGAAAATATACGACCTATAGAGGTTCTGTCTATTTCGGTGATCTTGCTTACCTCGTACTTTGTCATTTCCTTTTTTTCTAGCTGATCGCTTAGAAATTTTGCTGTTATATTTTTCATGTTTTTTATTAAAAAATATACGGGAGAGGAGGTGGTCCCTCCCGTATATTTTTTTTACGATAATATTATTTCTATATTTTTGTGTTGTCCACCTCTTTGATTTCTAACAAAATAAACTTTTGTTTCAACGAACGGAACATCTTTTTCATTTCTGGCAAAGAACTGGTATCCCGAGCCGTCAGCTTCAATAATGTCTACTGCTGCGTTAAATTTTTCCATGACTTTTTTAGAAAAAAACTTCATTTCTTTTTCACTCGATTTCTCACAAATAGCAGTGAAATTCTGTGAAGCCACTAATTTCCCCCCAATAAAAGCTAAATGGTAGCTACCACAGCCGTTGTAGAAATTATCTGGGTAAATAACATCTGCTTGCTTGTTTTCTCCAAAATTTACGGCTGTTCCAATAAATTCTTTTTCAATTTTTAAAGGCTGATCAACGACTTCTCCTGTAATATCTTCGATTGCGTTCTTCACTTCTTCTTTTATAGCTTGTAAATGCTTTCTTACATACTCCTCTCTATTATTATGTTATAGCCTTCTTTAAGGAAGCATTTGGCTTCATAGACTAAACATGTATCATCTTCGAACTCAATATACCAGCTACCATTGTAATGATAGTTATTACCACCTTCAACGTAAATTCTGTTTTTATCATTTTTTTGCCAAACCTTCCCATATATTTTCTCCGCTATTTTTTCGATCATTGATTTCTCAACAACAACAGAATCCTGTACTGTTGAATTGTGATCTCTTTCTTGTGTTAGAAGGTCTGTTTTTAAAAGATCGTAATTGATACCTATTTCTAAAAGGGCAGCTTTGAACTTGGGAAATGCTGATCTGTTGTTCATTTGGTTTTCGATTGCCCAATTTCTCAGATCGGTGTGGGTGGTCATTTGTTTTAAAATATCAGCAGATTCTAAAACTTGTACTTTTATTGTCTTTTTCATTTGCATTTGCCCGTTTTGTTTTTCCGGCTGGCACCGCCGGGGTTTTAATTAATTGATAAAACAAATATAGTAGCTTTTACGCTACTATACAAACTTTTGTTTCACTTTTTTTTAAATTATATTTTGTCTTTTGATAAATAGGCTATATACCAGTCTTTTGCTCTGGCCATAAGTTTTTCTGATACTTCCCGATCTGGTTCAAGCCTGAAGCTACGGCCTTCTTTTACTATCTTTGCAAAAAAAACGGGTTCACGAGAGTGAGCTATATACTCACTCTCGTCTGCCATTTCGTTTTTAAATATTCCAAATTTTGGAAGTTTCATATCGATATGTTTTAAATTTTCTGATCAAAAAAAGGATGATCAGCTACGCTGATAGCCGATTCCAAAGATGAGCATCTGATATACCGTAGGAAAGAGTTCATTGTTTTGTGTCCCGTAATGTTCATGATTGCCATCACCGGTACTCCTGCTAAATAAGCATTGGTAGCAAAGCTGCGTCTTGCTGTGTGGCTACTCATCATGGTATACTTGCTTTTCACGGTGTCTACTCGCTCACCTCCTTTAGTTATTGAATGTACTATTTGATTATTTATGTTCAGATATTTTCCAAGTTGTTTAATAGTATTGTTATAATACTGTTCGGAAAATTTCCTGCCGAAATTGTTATTTCGTTTTATCATAATATCCTTTACAATCGATGCTACTGGTATGCTTACTACTTCCCCTGTTTTCTTTGTTTTTATTTCAAAGAACATTTTTCCGGCTTCGTGTCTGATATATTTTGTAACATCTTGTAGAAGAGTGTTGAGGTCTACAACCCGCAGACCTACAAAGCAGTGAAGAACATATATATCACGAATCCTTTCCATGCCAGGCGTTTTTGAAAGGTCATGGGTATGGATCTTTTTTAATTCTGAAATAGTAGAATAGACGGTAGTAGTCATTTCAATTCCTGTTCTTATTCCTGATCCGCTAAAAGGAGATATGTTTTCGTTGTACAATCTCTTTAATACTGCTTTCACAGCAGAAAGCCTTATTGCTATTGTGTTTTTAGAGAGGTTTTTTCTCATCAAAAAAACTCTGAATTTATCTCCCCAAGCGACATTAATATCGCTAAGATAAATAATTCCACGTTTTTTTTGAAAATCTCTAAGCTCTTTTAAACACTGTCTGTAATTCGTTCTAAGGGCATTTATGGAGTACTTCCCCCCTTCAGGGGTAAGTATATCACCGGAAGCCATTCCTTTTAAAATTTTCTCAAAGATTGGGATAAACCTTTTTCTTTTCATTTTTGGAAGCCCGTTTTTTGTCTGCTGGCACCGCAGTGTGTTGATATTCCCGGGAACCGCCCGGGGCGGTGGTTAATTAAAATCCTTTGCTTCTACCATTAACATCTACAACGGAAACGAAAGTGTTACCACCACATAGAATATCTCCAGTTCTTTCATCCCTGTCGTAAGATTCATATTTGCTAACAGCATTATGAATGCTTTTTAGATCAACATTTTCGTGTTTTGCTCTAATTCTTGCACCATAAACATCAACTGTTATTGATACATCTTTTCTTGTAAGACCAAGTTTTTTAATTTCATTTCTTACTTTGGTTCTTAGTTCACTTGTTGTCATTTGTGTTTGCCCGTTTTGTTGATCCGGCTGGCACCGCCGGGGTTTTAAT
>CAYTGJ010000022.1:9735-36479 GCA_964437245.1 uncultured Chitinophagaceae bacterium | reverse complement strand
ATAGTAGCTTTTACGCTACTATCCAAATTTTTGTTTCACTTTTTTTAAGAATTTTTAAAATAGTCACCAAAAAGGTTGCTCATGGCACTGTCTATCTCTTCGTTGTCGTACTGCTCGTAATTTTCGCTCATTGTTACGGACGAGTGTCCGAGCGTATCTCTCACGACAAATGGCGTTGCGCCTGACTTCTTATAATGCTGGGTAAAAGAGTGCCTGGCTATTTTGGTTGAAATAGGCTTGTTAATTTCTGCTATTTTGGCAAGTGATTTTAACCGCTCATTTATTTGAGCGGTTCTCGATTCTATTTCATCCAGAAATTTTGGATGATCGGAAGACAAGGTAAGATAAGGTAATAAGTACTGATCTGGTCCCCTCCCTTTGATGAATTCATCGATGATTTCTCTGGCTTGTGGTACTATTACTCGGCCTTGATTTTTTTCTGTCTTCATTGACTCGAATTTAAGCCGTGGGCCGGTAACCTGGTGTACTTTTAAAGTTAGCACTTCGGATATTCGAAGCCCTCCCAGGAAGTATAGTAGTAGAAATGTACGGCCAGCCGTGTGTACTGCCGGAGGTGCATTCGTAATATATAATTTCTTTATTTCTTGAACAGTGAGCCGTTCAGGATCAGATTTCCGAACTTTAAGAGTGGTTTCTTTGAATGGGTTCTTCCCGGGCGGGATGATATCATCCTCCTGGAGTTTTGCGAATGTTCCGGATAAAAATTTAAGCCCTCTCTGAAGAGTATTTTCTGAATGTGATTCTATTAATTTGCTTTCGAATTTGTGTATTATTTCTTTGGTAATTTGACTGGCTTTAATGTCAGGAAATTCGTCTGTGAATCGTTTGAGATGGGTGTGATATCTTTCTTTTGTCCTGGGCTTGGCTCCGGCCAGAGAGTTGATGAAGTTTGAAACTAAAGCATGAAATGTTTCTTTCCCATCGGGTTGTTTAAACTTTTCCTTTATGGACTTGCTACTCAATCTGTGATCGGAAAGAAGAGCTTTCGTCTCCACCTCTTCGCATTGTCGGATTATTTTTTTTATTCCGGCATTGTATACTTCATGAGACGGATGCGAAGCTCTAACTTTTCCATTGTTCCATTCTTTTTCCTTTACGTAGTATTGGGTAGAGATGTAGCTTCTTTTTCGATCCTTGGTTATTTTGATCATTATAAGCTGCGTACCATCTTTTTTTTTTCGAGGGTGCAAAATGGGGATGTAGGTTGCCATCCTTGGTTATTTTAATAATTTATATTCCTAGTAGTTGTTTCTTTTTTGCAGTAAACTCTTCTTCTGTCAAAATACCTTTGTCTTTTAAGCTTGCAAGCTTTTCCAATTGAACGGTTACATCATTGTCCGTGTGTGGTTGTGAAGGTGTAGTATTGTCTTTGTTCGTTATTTTGTTGCTCAGCCATTCTGCGAATGATTTTGCGTCAGTCTTTGGTACATTGTCAATGACTGCTTTATTTCCAGAAGCATATATCGTAATTTTCCCAAAAAGCATACCTGTTTCAAATTGAGAGGATGATATTTTATCCAAGCCGAATTCTTCTACTTTCAGCCCAAAAAGTAATCCCTTATCAATGAAAAGCACTCTGGAGTTAGTTCCTACAAGTATACCTTGTCCATTGTTATAGAATCCTGTGGTAGCATGTTCTACATTTTCTTTTTCTCTTAAAATATTAGGGAGTTCTTTAACTTCTTTTTTTGAAAGTGTAAATCCTGTCTTATCGATGTTTTTGATTTGATCTTGAATCTGTTGTAGAGTAGGCATATTAGTTAAGTGTTAAGTTGAAGAAAATTAAAAATATTAGTGTTTATGTTGTGGTTCTTTTTATTACTCCTTTTATAAGGAAAAGAGAGTGGATGCTTTCTTTTTTTATTTCAAATGGTTCGAATTCTGAATTTGTTGAGACACATAATATTGTTTCGGTAAGTGATCCTTTTTTTAAAACTTTCACCATTCTTTGATTGTCTTTTGTGACTATTAAAAATTTTTCACCAAGCTGTATTATTGTATCTGGTGATACAAGTATTTTTTTACAAATGATGTAATCTCCTGATTTTATTTCTGGAGACATCGAATCGCCATATATTTTGGTCCCGAAATCGCAGTCCTTATAATCTGGCATTGTGATGTAGAATGCTGGAGGTTCGTTAATCATATCATTATAGCTTTCGATATTGCTGGCCGTTGAACCCATATCGAATATTGGTATCTTCGTTTCTTGCTGGTTTTTGAATTTATTACTTGTTTGTTTCGTTTCCAAATTCTCACCATCAGTATTTATAAGCATTTCTCCTTTGCCTTCATAAATCCATTTTGGATTAACTTCTGGATATTCTTCTAAAAATTTAGATATATCTAATTTTGTCTCCCCATTTCGCTTAACAGCACTACTTATAACTCCTAATGCAGATCCTACTTTTAACTCAATTGATCGGAGGCTGATATTTTTATGATCAGCAAATTTCTTGATTCTTAATGCTTTAGTCTCTTTCATGTTTTTTATATCTAAATTTTTAGAGAAATATTTGGATGTATCTAAAAATTTAGATATGTTTGTATCATACTAGTACAAATGATGTACCAAAACGGTACAAACAAAGATAACATATAATGTCAAAAGGTAATAACAGATTGAGGTGGTTTTTCCAGGAGAAGCTCTTGCCGTCACAGCGGAAGGTTCTGATGGATAAGATGGTTGAGGAGTGGAAGATCTCTGAGAGGACTTTAATGTACGACTTGAATCACGGTAATACACCCCCTTGGAGGCGGATTCTTTGGGCAAAAGAGCTGGGGAATGTTTTGGGCGTTCTCATTGATGAATCGGAAGTATATCCTGAGCCATATTCTGCCAAAGAGTCGGAATCAGAAGAGGTTAAAACTGACGCAAAAAAAGTAAATGTAAAATGACAATTGAGGAAAAATTAGCCGTGTATAAGTCAGCGAATATCCACCAGAGTATCAACTATAGATCTTGGCTGGTCAATCACATATACAGTATATCAACACTTCTCCGGGAGGTCGTTACTCCAAGATGTATGCTTTATCCGAGCTATCCGAAAGGTTCGATACCGCCTCACAAACTTAGGCTAAGACCTACGTCTCGGATCGAGCGTGAATCGAAATCGCTGCGTTCTCAGATGAAACATCTTCAAAACCAAAAGCAAAATATAATTGATGAGTTAAAGTCTGTTCAGAAGGCTTATAAGATGCTGATGTTTTCGCCGAAGGTATATTTTGGTGAGCAAGATGATATGAGTAAGAAATTTCAAGATTCGCTGGCTGAATGGAAAGGTTAAGAGTGGTAATAAGATGGATTCGGTCGTGCAGGACGTACGATCAGGTTATGACGATGGAAGAGTACACATCGAGGGAGTTCGTTGAGTATGGAGGTGTTTTAGAGCGAGTATTAAGTAATCAGAAGTGTATGCTTCAAAAGTAGTATGGTACAGGTCGTAGATATTCATGAGTTCGTTGAGTTGAAGGCTTTGGTTGAGTCTTTACAAAAGGAGGTTGAATACTTGAAGGATGCGTTGCCAGAGCTTCTGACGGTGCAACAGGCTGCGGAAAAGTTAGACAGGTGTGATAAGGTGGTTTTGAAGATGTTTCATTCTGGGAAGTTGAAGGGCATTCAGGAGGGGAAAAAGATTCAGATATATTTCTCTTCGATAAGAGATCATCAAAAAAAGTACACGCCAGAACGGTAATGAGAAAGTTAAAGTACATAGAGTACAATGGTCAGCCGGTGATTTCGGCACGTGATTTCTATGCGTTTGTAACTGATGGATATGGCGAGAATGTAACAGCGTGGTTAATGTTCTGCAGCGGTCATGCCTTAATGGAGGAGGGGGCAGATTTCTTTGAGGTAAAGACGGAGCGAGGTCATAAAGACTATCTGATGTGTGTTCCTTGTGCTGCGTTGATGTGTTCTTTTTTTGTTAACAATGAATTTGCCAAAGAGGCTTATAAGATGATCAGAAATCTGGTCTTGGTTGATCCGCTGGAAGAGATAAGTGTGAAGCCTGATTCAACTTCTATCACTTTAAGTGAAGCGGCGAAGATTCTTAATACTGGGGAGAAGTCGTTGTTTCAGCTATTGCGGGATTCAAAGATTCTGATGCGAAGTAACATTCCTTATCAGAACTATTGTCAGCGAGGGTACTTTAAAGTTGCGAAGCATGATCACACCGATCATTTTGGTCACAAGCATTATTATGCTAAGACATTCGTGACTGTGCCTGGTCTGATCTTTCTGGAAAAGATTTTGAAAAAGAGTAAAGGCTTGGAGGCCGCATAGATATTCTCCGGGAGGACCGTACAAAAAAAACGTTCTTTCATTTCCTTCCGGAGGCCACATTAAAGATACCACAGTGCTGAAGTGATAGCAAAGTGTTTCCTAAAGTGAGTAAGCCGGGAATAGAGGCCCGGCACATGGGTAAGTAGCTCAGTTGGTAGAGCGGCAGGTTGAAGACCTGTGCGTCGGTGGTTCGATTCCACCCTGGCCCACAACCTACTTGCTGGACTTCGGGTGCCAGATGGTGTATCTCAGACCGGGTCCTGGGGTCGGGTTGGAAACGTGACCAACTAATGACTACCTAAAGTAGTAGTCGGGTGCTTCTCCAAAAAGCTGACAGCTGGGAAAGACCAGCAAAAAGAGAGATGGCGGATCGGTAGACGCAAGCGGTAAGAGCATCTTACTAAATGAGATCACATTGAAGTAAGGCGCTGTGTATATGACTAACACTGGCTGGTTCGACTCCAGCTCTCTCTACGATGTTCGGCATACTCTTTCAGAAATGGAAGGAAATCGAACCCCAGCGGCATGTATACTACGCTATGCTGGTCCCTGTAGTCGGGTAACCTGTTCAATATCGGAGATTGACGGTAAGACTACTCCTCCGAGACAGCCGGGAAAGACCGGCATACCTTAAAAAAAGTTATTATGAAAATTACAGACAGAGTAAAAACATTCAAGGATGCCTGCAAGGTGCAGCGTGTTAGTATATGGGTAAGGTTGTTTCTCTTTATCCTTTCGATCGGTGCGATGTTCAGCCGTGAAATCAAAGCTTACCTGGCGTTTGCTAAAATAACGATCATTCTCCGTGCTTTGAATGAAGGCTGGGAGCCGGATTGGAGTAATTCAGAACCAAAATTCTATCCCTGGTTCGCGGTTTCGGGCTCGGGTCTGTCGTGTTACGGTTACGATAGCACGAACGCGACTACGTTTGTCGGGTCCCGCCTTGTGTTGAGATATAGGGATCTGGCAATGTATGCAGGACAGCAGTTTCTTCCGCTCTATGAAGATATGATGATCATAAAAAAAAGTGCGTAAACATTGATTGTAGCTGATCAAGTCTCCTCCCTGAAATTAACGGTGATAGCTAATTAATACGGGAGTAGAGATTGCGGGGTAGAGCAGTTGGTAGCTCGTTGGGCTCATAACCCAAAGGTCGCAAGTTCGAGTCTTGCCCCCGCAACTAACATTTAAAAAATAATACAATGCAAAAAGGTACAGTGAAATTTTACAAGTCCGATAAGGGGTATGGCTTCATTACTGATGCTGCCGGTAACGATATTTTCGTTCACAAAACTGCTCTATCCAGAGGTACCAGGATCAAGACTGGTGATAGAGTTTCTTTCGATGTAAAGGAAGGTGAAAAAGGGCCTAGTGCTGTGGACGTGACTTTAATTGGTGGGTAAGTTGGTCGGATCCTGATTTGGCGATCAGGATCCTCTTTAAAAAAGATGAAACTCAACGAAGCAACGGCACTGGTAGAGGATTGGGGACGTAATTGGTATCCCGGTCGTGTAAAATCCGATGATGTGAAACGCGCGGAGGCTTTTCTGAAAGATCATGAATCGGAAGTTCACAAGTCAGGAAAGATGGTTGTAACGAATAGTCTTCATGGTGTTGAAAGGTCTATACAATCAGCCATCGCCGCTATTGATCGGCATCAGGAAAACCTTTCAATGAAGGAATCTTTGTATTCGTGCCTGGCGATGGTACAGGTCGCTATAAAAAATAATCGCCGGAAACCGGCTTTAAAGATAAAATAACATGCGTCCTATTTTTGGGGTTTGTCGGAAGTGTAATGACGGGGCAGAGGTCCAGTTGGTAAGCAGGAGTAAGAGCCTCTGCCTCTATCATTACAGGGAAGAAAAATTGCAGAAATATAAAGAGAAGCTGGCCGCTAAGAAAGAATATACTGGTATTAACCAGGTAAGCGAAAAGCAAAAGGAAATAGACCGGCTGGATGAGAAGTTCTATAAAGAGATTTGGCGTACCAGGCCGCACGTAAGTGAAGTTAGTGGAGCTGATTTACCGGCAAGAATGGAGCGTTGGTTTATGAGCCATATCCTGCCGAAAAAGCTGTATCCTCATTACCGTCACAATCCGGAAAATATCCTTTTGATGACAAAAGCAGAGCATACGATGTGGGATCATGGGATTCCTCATGGTGATAAGTGGCAGAAAGTAAAAGATCTCAGAGATAGACTCCGGGATGAATATAACCAAAAAGAGCGTGACGGAGAATGGAGATAAGAATTGATCGATCGACACTTCCGAAAGATGGTCAGCAGGTGAGGTTTATGGTCTATCCAGATACCTGGCTGAATGGTCAGTTCATAGAAGGGGATGATCTCTTTTTAGTCAGTAAATCAGAGTTCTATTCGATGTGGATAGTTATACAATGGCAGCCTAATGATTAATATTTTCAATTTAATATTTAAAAGAGAAATGAAAAAGACAATAGAACTAAGCGATGATACGGCAAAGAAGATATATCCGTCAGCTGGTCCAGAAATGAAACTGATTCTGGAGGAGAACTTTGGTAAGTCGATGTTTTTCAATAATCCAATGGAATATATCAGATCGATCGAGGATGCTGAACTGGCTACTGGTGATAAGCTGGTAATTAATCCAACCGATACGCCTGATGAAATCAGCTACAAAAAGGCAAAGCTATTTGCTAAGGCCCTTAACAACGATCCGAACTTTCCAAATTGGAACGATCCATCGCAGCCGAAATATATAGTATATGCTAAAAAGTCGGGCTCGGGTCTGTCGTATCACGCTTACGATCACACGTACACGAGTACGGGTGTCGGGTCCCGCCTTGTATTTAAAGATCCCGCTTACGGTAGATACATGATCGAACAGTTCGGCGAGGAGGTCAAGCATTACTATTTTAAGTATTAATAAACTTCTAAACAAGCTACTATGAAAAAAGTAAAAGATTACCTACACGCCTGCGAGATCCTGGCAAGAGATCCGAATGCAAGACCAGATAATTCTCTCTTACCGCCCGATGAAAAGGTAGGATTTGATTCCCTTTTTGAACTCACAGTAATAATTAAAGCTCAGAATAAACTGGACGGCTTTGTACTGGATTGGAAGGAAGGAAACAATCAAAGAAAATACAGTCCGTGGGCATGGGTAAATGATGATGATACAAAGGTTTCGGGCTCGGGTCTGTCGTATTTCGATTACGTTGGCACGTACACGAGTACGATTGTCGGGTCCCGCCTTGTGCTTGGATCGGAAGAGTCAGCTCAATATATATTTGAGGAGTTTATCCTGAAATATGAAGACTGGTTTTTGATACCCAAAATATAATCATTAGGGTGGTATACTGTATGGCTAGTTTCAGGCTCAGGTCTGTCGTATAACGATTACGATAACACGAACACGAATACGAATGTCAGGTCCCGAATTGTAAAATACTACGCAGTATAGACCTTGCCTGCACGGCAAAAAATTTCAATTACCAAAAAGGCTCTGGTACCGCAAGGGAAAGAGACTTTCAGAAAACAAGGCATGAAGCGTAAGGGGAATTTGTATGAAAGAATTTGCAGTATTGAGAATCTTGAACTGGCGGATAAGATAGCCAGTAAAGGTAAGTCAAAGCAACCTCAGGTTATCCAGCATGCTCAGAACAGGGGGGTGAATATGTCCCGGCTCAGAGAAATGCTTGTTAATAAAACTTTCAAAAATTCACCATATAAAACCTTCAAGGTTTACGAGCCGAAAGAGCGTGATGTATATCGGCTACCTTACTTTCCGGATAGAATTGTTCACCATGCGATAATGAACATTCTGGAACCGGTGTTTGTGGCCATGTTCACCGCCGATACTTACAGTTGCATAAAGAAAAAAGGAATACATGCAGCTGCCAGGTCTTTAGAAAAAGCACTGAGGGATACAGACGGTACCCAATACTGCTTAAAGTTGGATATCAGGAAATTCTATCCGAGTGTGGATCATGATATCCTGAAACAACTTCTGAGGCGAAAGATTAAAGATCCTGATCTGTTATGGTTGCTGGATGAGATTATAGACAGCTCATCCGGAGTACCGATCGGGAACTATCTCTCTCAATATTTCGCCAATTTCTACCTGACCGGCTTTGATCATTGGATCAAGGAAAGAAAAGGGATTAAATACTACTTCCGTTATGCGGATGATATTGTGATCCTGGCCGCTGATAAGGAAAGCTTACATGCTTTGCTGGCCGAAATAAAGGAATATCTCTGGTACGGTTTAAAGCTGCAGGTGAAGCAGAATTACCAGGTGTTTCCGGTATCGAAAAGAGGGATTGACTTTGTAGGCTACGTATTTTACCATACTCATATACGATTGAGGAAAAGTATAAAGAAGCGATTGTGTAGGATGTTGGTTCGGAAATGCAAAAAGAGTTCAATTGTTGCATATTATGGCTGGCTTAAGCATTGTAATAGCAAGCATTTAATTAAAACGTTGAAGAATGAAGAGCTGGAAAGATTTGGGAATAGAGAACGACTCCACCGAAGCACTTATCGGAGACCGAATAAAAATAAAAAAAATATTAAACGAGCTGATAGAGGTACACAAGTGTGTAATAAAGGACTCGAAATTTGAAAAAGGTAGTGGTAAGTGCTTATATCTTCAGATCATGTATAATGGGGAAATGCGAGTTGTTTTCACCGGATCTTACTTTCTTATTGAGAGTGCCAAACGAATAACGCAGGATGCTCTTCCATTTGAAACAATAATAGTTGAGGAAAACGAACGATTCCTTTTTAAGGATCCCTCAGAAGTTTAATCAGTAAAATATTAAAGCAGAAAAAGTTAGTCAAAAGTTGACCTGGAATATCTATGCCTAAAGAAATACCAATATTATTTAGTAAAGCAATGGTCCAGGCCATTGATGAAGGGATAAAAACACAGACTCGAAGAATTGTAAAGGTTACTGTTGATCCGCGAGCTACAGTATTCGAGCCTTCAAATGGGTGGCCTAAACAAGGTGACTGGATTGCAAAGTTTATGTATTCTCCGGATGAATTATTTGAAGTCACGAATGTATTCAGATGTCCTTATGGAAAATCTGGTGATCTCTTTTGGGTAAGAGAAACGTGGGCTAAATGTTTTAACGATGAAGAGGTAACGCCTTCTGAAAAACAATCTTCAATTCCTTGGCCTTTAAATCCTAAAATGCGAGTTGTGTTTAAAGCAACATCAGATGAAGATGCTCATCCTGATCATCCAGAATGGGGTAAAAAAAGATGGAGGCCTTCTATTCATATGCCGAAGGATGTTGCCAGGATTTGGTTAGAAAATAAGGGTGTAACCGTAGAACGCCTCCTCGACATATCAGATGAAGATTGTCGAAAGGAGGGGGTGATCTTCGATAAGGACAGTGGCTATTACTTTGTCCGTGGTACCGATATAATTGCTCAGTCTTATTACGAAGCATTTCAGAAGTTATGGATAAAAGTAAACGGTGAGGATAGCTGGATTTCTAATCCGTGGGTATGGGTTGTGAATTTTGAAAAAATAAATCATAAAAATCATGCTATATAATCGACAAAGAATAATAGCAATTGAGGGAGTTCCTTCCTGCGGGTCGTTGCTGATCGCAATGTTTCAAGATGAAGAAGGAGATAACTACGTGGAGCTTTCTGCTTGGCATGAGGTACCCGGTGAATCTCCTAAGTTTCAGATAACGAAAATGTATTTCGATAACGACTCTCTCTCGGAGAAGTTTATTAAGGGGTATCCTTCTGAATTAGCAGAGGTTTTTGTTCAGGATTTCTATTTAAAAGAAGTTGCGGGGGCGAGTTCTGTTTTATCCAAACCACGTATTACATCTCCTTCTAACCTAACTAGACCTTTATAATGTGGATACTACCAAAAAATCACCCATTATCATCAGCCTATGCACAGGCATACGTGGACTCGAAAGAGGACTTGAACGGGCATTGCAGCAAGAGGTACGGGTTGCCTCTTATGTGGAGATCGAAGCCTTTATCATTGCTAACCTTATCGCGGGCATGGAAGCGGGTGTATTGGCTACGGCCCCTGTGTGGGCGAATCTTAAAACATTCCCATACAGAGGATTTCACGGAAAGGTACACGGTATCATTGGTGGATATCCATGCCCGCCTTTCAGTTACGCCGGAAAGAGAAAATGGAGAGAAGATCCCAGACACCTGTGGCCGTATATATGGCGAATCGTCCAATCAGTTAAGCCTGTTTTCTGCTTCTTCGAGAACGTGGAGGGTCACCTTAACCTTGGATTCGAAGAAGTATCAAGGGATCTTCGAAAGTTGGGTTACAACGTTGAGGCAGGAATATACAGTGCGGAAGAAGTTGGCGCTCCTCACCAGAGAAAACGATTGTTTATCCTCGCAATCCTGGCAGACTCCGACCACGGACACCTCTTTAGAATCACCAAGGGATTTTTGCCAGAGAAAGAAGCTGAAAGGATTCAAAAATGGAACTATTTTCAAAAACTTGGCCAGTCAAGTAACCTGGCCAACACCATCAGCGAGAGATTGGAAGAGTTCAGAGAGCAATCAGCATGGAAAGAACTCACGCCCACTGAACGAGGTGGCACTACTAGCTGGCCAGCTGGACCGGGCCAGCAACAATGCTTCTGGGAAGAGCCGAGAATCATTGAATCCGGCATGGGTGTTACAGTTGATGGGTACAACTTTAGAGAGGATCTTCTTCGTGCCGCTGGTAACGGAGTTGTGGAGCAAACAGCGGAGTTAGCATTTATAGACCTTTTACGAAAACATTATTTAAAATGAAGATTTTAGTTCCTCTCAGCGGTGGTAAGGATAGTCAGGCGGCATTGATATGGGCTGTGAATAGCTATGGCCGTAAATCAATTCAAGCGGTATTCTGTGATACTGGATGGGAACACGAGTATACTTACAAGCATATAAAATACATCTGCGAAACGCTATTGGTAGAGCTAGTAGTTTTGAAATCTGATAAGTATGATGATTTTGTTGATTTGGCAGTAAAGAAAAAACGATTCCCATCAGTAAAGGCGAGATTCTGTACAGAAGAACTAAAGACGAAGCCAATGATTGATTACATTCTTGATGTTGTGAAGGATGATGTGTTAATCATTCAGGGAATCAGAGCTGATGAAAGCGAAGCAAGATCGAAAATGCAATCAGATTGTAGGCTATTCAGGTACTATTTTGAACCTTACAACATCACAAAGAAGGGAAAGAAACAATATCACACCTATAGAAAAAAGGATGTTGTAAGGTTCCGGAAGGAGTTTGCGGATGATATCATTCGGCCGATGTTTTTAAAGACTGCCAATTGGGTGATTCAATTTGTTATGGATAATGGGCAGAGGTTGAATCCTCTATACTTCAAGGGAAGTAAGAGAGTAGGATGTTACCCCTGCATTATGTGTACTAAAGGAGAGCTGAAAGCCATCCAGGAACACGAGCCTTCTTATGAAAGAAGGCTGATCGATGCGGAAGCCTTTATTAATCGATTAGCCCAAAGAAGTAACTTCTTTGGGCCTGGATATATCCCGGCACAATACTGTAAGAAAACCTATATAAAAACAGACAAAAAGACTGGTAAAAAGAAACGTGTAGGTATTCCTACAGCTATTGAAGTGTTTAATTACATCCGGCTAAAATTTTCGCAAACAGAAATGAAACTAGAAAAAAAGCCGAAGGGAAGTTGCATGAGCTACTATTCTATTTGTGAATAAAAATTTGTTAGCATTTATAGATTTATTGAGAAAGCATTATGAAGGAGTATAACGAATTTCTAAAATCAAAGATGGTGATAGCGAAGCCGTCAGGCTTTGACTTGCAGTTAGATCAGGTTAGCCATTTTCTCAAGCCTCATAATAGATTGATGGTTAAATGGCTTGTGAATGGAGGTAGAAGAGCATGCTTCGCTAAGTTCGGATTACACAAAACGGTAACACAACTGGAAGCTATTAAGAGAGTTTTGTAGAGAGGTTATGAAAAAAAAGAAGATAATCTACGGTTGTGAAGCCAGGGGGGATGCTGAATCCCCGTACTTAACCAGGTATGAGATATTTAATCTGTTTGATTTCAAGTTGTGCCTGCATGTTTTCCACCGGTCAGATGCTGATGATCTTCATGATCATCCCTGGGCTTTCATTTCTCTTTTATTGTGGAGAGGGTATCGAGAGCAAACAGAATTTGGGAAGAGAAGATACTGGCCTGGGATGATCCTATACCGGAAAGCCACGCATTTACATCGTGTAGAGCTTGTTAATAAAAAAACTGCTGTTACGCTGGTCCTGATGATGCCTTATGAAAGGCACTGGGGATTTAAGACAAAGGAAGGTTGGGTCTACTGGAAAAAGTACTTCTTTGATAAGGGATGTTAGAATACGGCGATAAGTTCATAAAGAAGAAAACCGAAGAGGGTAAGCAGGTAGTCTGTTATGTTGTAACGGAGGATCCGGAGAATGATTACCTGATAAAGCTGGCTTATAAACTTCCTTACCAGGCTGGCCAGGATCCTCACAGGTTTGTTCACATAACTAAGCTGGAAAAGAACTGGCATGATATGAAAAAGGGTGTTCAACTTAAAATGTTTAGATAAAATGAATAGAGAAACGAGATTATTTGTATGGGCGATCGCATTGTTGGTAACGTGTTCTTATGCCTCTGTAATTAATTTTCATATTCTATCCTCTCAGGAGTGGCAAGCGGCTGGGGTTGATTGGGTACGGTTCTTTTTTACCGTATGGGGAGCTTTGTCAGGATATTTTATGATACAAAAATCGTTGAAGGATGGATAAGCATAGTACTATTGAGAGAGCTACCCGTGTGCTGGCAATGGTCCAGGTTATTCAATGGGAGATTGATGAATTGGCGAGGCATAAAGCTTTCTTCCGTCATGAGTTGAAGATGTCGGGTAATAATTTCCTCCGGGAGATTAATAAGCAGATACATGATCTTTTCAAGGAATTTACTCCGGAAGCTGAGTTGTTCTTTTACGACCAGGTCGAATGCTTGGAGGAGCTACTGAAGGCTTACGCACAGAATAATGTAGAAGTAATTGAAGATAAAGATAAATAGTATGGAAAATGAATTTAAGCCTACCAGGGCCGATCTTTCTACGATTCACGATCGACTTTCTGAACTTGCTCTAAAAAAAGCAAAATTGATTGATCGGAAAATGGTTGTACAACAGGGCTTATCTGTTTACCGGGAGAAGTACCTAAATGTAGAGTATATGGGTTCTGAATTCAACAAGATAAAGGAGTCTAGGGCAAATCTTAAATCAGAACTTAATTATTTGGAGTCAGAAATAAAGAAGATCAAAGATGAGGTAGCCTTTAAGAATAGGCTTAAAAATGAAATTGATCAATATTTAAAAACAAACAGAACTCCGTTAGAACAAAGTGATATTTTAAAAAAAATAACGGATCGGTTGAATCAGCTAAAAAAAAGATATGCTGAGTTCTCTACTGACAGGACTAGAGTCGCAAGTCTTAGGGTAATGGCGAGTGAATTTAGGGATGATCTGGAAAAGATTTTGTCCGAGATAAAATAAATCAGAAAACGATGACTAATAGGCTTGTAAAATACAAACCAAACCAATATATCAAAAAATGTCCTATGTGTGGAAATAATACAGAATTCACAATATGTAGTGACTATTGTTCGGAGGATTGTTGTGAGATATGGGTTGAGTGTCAATGTAGATATGATCCAACAGCAGGTCATGGAAATAGGCTGGAAGATGTTTGGGGAGGAGTAGATGATGACAATTGTCTGGATGCGATTAAATTTTCTTGGAATGAAAATATCTGAATATAAGAAGGCAACGAAGAAGCTTAATAAGTTCATTCGTTGGTCCCAAAGAAATCGGGAAGAAAAATTAACATTAATAAAGGCGAAATGGCAAGACCTAATAAAACAGGTTTAGATTATTACAGCACGGAAACGAACCGGTATAGTGATCAGAAGATTAAACGTTTGGTCCATGCTTTTTCTGCTTCTGGTCTTGCAGTTTATGATTACTTGTTAGGGATCATCTATAGGGATAAAGGCTGTTTCACTGTATGGGACGAAGGTACTGTCTTTGACGTGGCTGATTACTTTAAAATGAAGGAGACAACCGTGAATGAGATTATAACTTACTGTGGTGTTGTGGGGCTATTTGATAAAGCACTGCTCACAAACGGGAAGTATATCACCTCCCGGTCCATTCAAGAGAGATACGTATCTATTTGTCAGACTGCAAAACGGAAAGTTATTAATATTCCTGAATCAATCAGGTTAATTCAGGAAGAAACAATAGTTAATTCAGGAAGAAACGGAATTGATTCAGGAGAAAGTACACAAAGGAAAGAAAAAGAAAGTAAAGTAAATAATATACCTCCTACGGGAGAGATTGTTTCTTTAAGGCCTAGTACGCTGATCGTGACGCATTTCGCTATGAGGCATGAAATCATGGCTAAAAATCATGGCATTCCAAATGAAGATTTAAACTCACAACTAAATGCTTTTGACAAGCATCATGTTGGTAAAGGTACTGTATTTTCAAATTTAGACCACTTAATTAATTCATGGGGAATATGGTGTAGTAAATATTTTTCCAAAAAACAGTCAAATACTAATAATTACAATGGAAGCAAGAAATCCGAGATGGCAGAAAAACCAAAATTTAACCCTGCAAAAGACAAGTATTTCTGAGGGGATGTTACCACCTCATGCATTGGAATTGGAGCAGGCAGTTTTGGGAGCCTGCCTGTTAGAAAGAGTTGGGTTGGTAACCACAATGGCTGTGATAAAACATTCGAGTGTGTTCTATATCGAGTCTCATCAACTGATATTTGAAGCCATATGCAATCTTTTCAACGGAGGTGGAGCTGTCGATATTCTGACAATTACGAAAGAACTCCGGCGCTTGGGATATTACGACAGAGTTGGAGGATCCTACGCAGTTACAGAGTTAACCAGTAAGGTAAATTCATCTGACAACCTTGAATCTCATATTAGGCTGTTGCAGGAGTTTTGGATTCGCCGCATGCTGGCTGATGTTAGTTATCGTAATTATTTCGATTCGTTTGATGAACAAACAGATGTTTTTCAACTGTTTGAGAAGGTTTCCAGACAAGTAGTTAAGCTTCAAGAACAACTTACAATGAAACGTGGTACTGGAGGGGAGGATATATACGATGAAACTATTCATGAGATAGAAGTTGCGATGGAAAATCCAGGTCTCTCAGGCGTTACATCCGGAATACCAGAAATTGATCGTATGACTGGTGGATGGCAGAAATCAGATTTGATTATACTAGCTGCTCGGCCAGGTATGGGTAAGACGGCCTTTGCTATGTCAATTTCAAAGCGGCCAACATTGGTTGAAAATAAAACAGTTATGTTTTTTTCTCTTGAAATGAAAAAAACGCAGTTAATGATGAGGCAGATAGCTGCTGAGAGTGGGTTAAGCCTTTCTCAGATTCGCAAGGGGCATCTTACTTCTGAAGAGTTGCTTCTGATTAAAGAAACAACTCGACAATTGAGGAATAATAATCTGGTCATAGACGATAGTTCCGGGATCACCGTTTCAGAACTTCGAGCGAAGGTTATTTCTCAAAAAATTAAAAATCAGAATTTAGGAATGGTCATCGTTGATTACTTACAGCTAATGTCTGGTGATGGAATGAATCGGGAGCAGGAGATATCTTCCATCAGCCGGGGTCTTAAGAGTTTGGCGAAAGAGCTAGATGTGCCAATAATAGCACTTTCGCAATTAAGCCGTAGTGTGGAGACCCGCGGGGGAGACAAACGTCCTCAGCTTTCTGACTTACGTGAATCCGGTGCGATCGAACAGGATGCTGATGTTGTTATCTTTCTGTACCGACCTGAATACTATAAGATAGATTGTTACGAAGATGGCACTTCTACTGCTGGACATGGGGATGTGATCTTTGCCAAACACAGGAACGGTCCTATTGATACTATCACGATCGGAGCTGATATGAAGTATTTAAAATACCATTCTCTTGAAACTAATCAATTCAAACCATCGGTAAGCCATCCGGATAAATTTACGCAAAGTGGTAGCATTGACAACTTTGAGAGTAATTCTTCAATGGTCAGAGATGAATATAATAAGTCACCGTTTTAAACTAAAAAATTATGATTCAATTTATCACTAAAGGAGCTACAGATAGCCTTCGGAAAGAATTGGGGAAGTATACGAAACAGCAAGTGGCAAATTCGTTGTCGAAGGCTATAAATCATACTCTTGGCGTTGCTAATACAGAGATGAACAGGAGGGTGAGAGGGATTTACAATATTCCACTCTCGGAGATGAATAAAGGGAAAAGGTTAATAAAATCATCATCCTCTAATTTGACAGCTTTTATTTATGCTTCTACACGTCCGCTTCCTTTGGCTTTGTTTAATCCTGTTCAAGTAAGCGATGGTGTTCAAACTCAAAGAGTAGGGGGGCAAAAAGGTGCTTTTGCTTCCCGAAAAACTAAATCTAAGAAAAGTGGTGTGAGAGTAACGGTAATAAAAGGTCGCTCAAAGACTATTTACGATGCGTTCATTAGTGTCTCTTCAAAGAAGGGGGTTGGTTCGGTGATAGGTATTGGCCGATACGGTTCCGGGCAGTTTAATTTTGATAAGAGAGGGATAAAGGAAACGAGGTTGAATACTACTTCTGTTTATATCCCTTCAATAGATCGAGGCGTGACACCTTATGTGATGGCTAAGATAGGACAAACATTGCCAGCACGTATCATGCACGAGATAGCGCGTATCAAGTGAGGGTATTACGCATTGATAGCAAGGGGGAAGGAGGGGGCCTTTGGGTCCTTCCCTCCAAATATCAATTGAAGGTGCGCGCAACCCCGAGATTTCACGATAGACAGGTTTTTTTGACGGTTTGCAAACTAGTATTGGTTTGCAAACCTAGTTTGCAAACTAGGTTTTTAACGAATGAGCCAGATAGAAGAGGAGAAAGTTTCCATTAGAGAATTTGCCCGAAGGTTGGGAGTGTCGGACACGGCAGTTTTAAAAGCGTACAAAGCCGGTAAAATAAAAAAGGGTATTGTTTACCCACCAGATGGAGGAAGGCCTTACGTTCTTCCCATCATAGCCTGTCAAGAATGGGGGAAAAATCTAAATCCAGACTCAGGTAATAATGAACACCTGATTCAAAATATTGAGAATCTTAATTCTAAAAAACAACCTCCGAAATCTCTCAAAATCGAGAGTAAAAAACAAAAAGATATATCCGAGGAGGATATTGAAAGTACACCCAATGTTGACGAAGGGCAAACTCTGACGGAAGCAAAAAGAGTAGAAGCCGTTTACAGAGCCAAACTTTTAAGGTTAGAATTTCTTCAGAAGGAAAAAGAGCTTGTACCTACCAGAGAGGTCAATAAACAATTGGCGGAAGCTGGTATCAGGATTCGGGAAGCCATCGAATCTGTACCCAATAAGGCAATCGACAATATTCTGGCACAACCTGGCAGGAATGAAGCGCTGATCGTTTTCAATAAAGCAATAAAAGAGGTTTTAGAAAAATTAGCATTAGGAGGGCTTGAAATAAAGTAGTATGGCGGTGTTAACTCAACCAAACCTTATATATCCTTTTTGGACCGGCCTGAAACCTGTGCCCGATTTAACCATTTGGGAATGGTCTGATTTGAATAGAATTTTAACTTCAGATTCTTCTTCAGAGAAAGGAAACTGGAGTACGGCAAGAGTCCCGTACCTGTATCAAATCCTGGAAGATCTTTCTCCCAATTCCCCGGTGCAAGAAGTTGTTGTCGTGAAAGGAAGTCAGTTGGGATTTACGGAAGCGGCAGTTAATGTAATGGGAGCATATGCAGACATGGACCCCTGCCCTATTTTATACGTTCATGCTACTTTGACGGATGCGAAAAGGATAAGTAAGAAAAGGCTTACTCCTATGATTCAGAATTGTGAATCACTATCCCAGAAAATAAGACCTGCACGTGAAAGAGATTCTAATAATAATATTTTAAGTAAGTCGTTTCCCGGCGGATCTATTGAACTAGTAGGTTCTGAATCCGCTAGCGCACTTGCCTCTCAATCCATTAGGATAATCATTTTTGATGAAACCGATCGATATCCTTTGAATGTTGGTGGAGAGGGTTCCCCTTTGGAATTAGGAGAAGCCCGAACCATAACTTTTCAAAACAGAAAGATCCTTAAACTTTCGACACCAACACAAGAGGGGTCATCAGTGATCCAACATGAACTTAATTCCACCGAATGGAATGAGTACCATGTTCCCTGCCCTAAATGTGGTGCATATCAAGTACTTTTCTTTAGGCAATTAAGATGGACAGCTGGGAAGCCCAGAACTGTTACTTATCAGTGCGAACATTGCGAATATCACATAGAGGAGAGGTTTAAAACAGCCATGATGGCCAGAGATGTAGCCATGTGGAAACCTAAATTTCCAGAAAAAATAACCCCTGAAAGAAAAGGGTATCATTTGTCTTCTTTGTATAGTCCTTATGGGTGGTTGTACTGGTGGC
The DNA here is from genome assembly GCA_964437245.1 of uncultured Chitinophagaceae bacterium. Lineage (GTDB taxonomy): Bacteria > Bacteroidota > Bacteroidia > Cytophagales > Cytophagaceae > JANYCO01. The sequence continues at coordinate 17,655 of CAYTGJ010000022.1, read as the reverse complement.
AGATTATAAAGAAGTATGAAAAAGCTCTTGCTATTGAAAAAGAGGATCCTGGTAAAATGATCGTGGTGGTCAACACGATATTTGCCGAAACGGTCAAAGAACAAGGCGATGCTCCCCCTCATGAAATGATCTATAACAGACGGGAGACCTATGAATTTAATTCCGTCCCGGCTCCCGTCTGTTTTCTGACTTCCGGTATTGACGTTCAGAAAGACAGGATTGAAATTGAAATTGTCGGGTGGTATTCGAAAAAACGATCTTATTCCATTGATTATCGTGTTTTGTTGGGAGACACTGATCAGGATGATGTTTGGGAACAATTGACGGAAGTTTTGAATGAACTATGGATCAGAGAGGATGGTGCGATGCTTCCATTGTTGATGAGTGCCATTGATACGGGCTATAACACTACTACGGTTTATGATTATTGTTCAAAATTTGATCAAACTAAATTGATCCCTGTGAGGGGCCAGGATCATCAAAAAGTAATTTTAGCGAGTCCCAAAGCTACGAATGTTTTGAAAAATGGTAAGAAAGTAGGAACTGTTAAATTGTGGAACCTCGGAGTAAGCCTTCTTAAATCAGAGGTGTATTCAAATTTGAAAAAATTAGCCAAAGAAGGACAGGATGGTAAACCGGAATATCCTGCAGGATATATGCACTTCCCTCAGTATAGTGAAGAGCATTTCAAGCGTTTGACGAATGAGAAGTTAAAGTATAGAGTGATCAATGGTGTGAGAAAAGCATATTGGGATGATGAGGGTAAACGGAATGAGCAGTTAGACTGTCGTGTATATGCGAGAGCTGCGGCCACTTTGGTGGGCCTTGACCGGATGACAGAAGAAGACTTTGAAAGGCTTCATGCTGGCTATTTGTCCTATTCTACCGAAAAGCAACCACCGAAAAAAAACGTAAAAAGAGAATCCTACTGGAATAGGCGTGATTAATATAATTCATTGTTGATAATTTTAACATGCTACTTAGTGTATATTATACAATAAGTAGTATATTTGAGTCTGTTAAAAATTTATAAAAACACAAAAACATGAAAAAAATTATCATTTTCAGCCTTTTTTTCGCCGTTTTGGCTGCATTTGTCCTGCCGGAAGCAAATGCCGATCATGCTCATTCCTTTATTGAAAAAACGGTAAAGGATTCTTTTGCTAAGAAATCCGATTCACCCATTATCATCAGTTTGGAAGGGAGTTTTGAAACGTGTCTGGACAAGTATAGTAGTAGTGATGATAATGTGAAAGTTCTAGCTATCCTACCGGAAGAGTTTAAGCTTAACCATCCAAAGATCGCATATTTTACACCACATAGTCACTATGAAGATCGCATATTGAGCTGTAAAAAAAATCTTTGGTCCGAGCGAATTTTTTTCCATCCTCATAAAGTCAGATTACTTATTTAAGTAAAGTTAAACAATTGAAGAAACCCTGAATTATTCAGGGTTTCTTTTGTCTTAAAAAAACATGGCATTTACTCAGGAACAGCTGAACACATTAAATGCAGCGATCGCAGAAGGAGCGCTGATTGTTTGGTATGGAGACAAGCGTATAGAGTACAGATCGCTTGACCAGATGATCAAGATTCGTAACATGATGATTGAAGAGATCAATGCTGCTGCGAATAAAACAAAACCTTCACGTTACTTTATCTCATCGTCTAAAGGAACATAAGATGCGACTTAATTTTATTGATAAAGCTATTTTATTCTTAAATCCCACAAAAGGGGCTGAAAGGCTTCGTGCTCGAATATTGAATGAGCAATATCTATCTTATGCGCGTAAGATAGATGCTGGGTCGAAGGGGAGAAGAGCTTCCGGATGGAAGACTAGTACAAAAGGACCGAACATGGAGATGATGAATAATATTCAACTTATCCGTGATCGTGCGCGTGATTTATTCATCAATAATCCAGATTCGAACAAAGCAGTAAAGGTAATAGTTTCTAATACTGTAGGAACAGGAATACGACCAACGTACAATCCAGAAGGTTCTGAAACTCCTAAAAAAAACGATCGTGTAAAAAAAATACTTTTAAGAGAGTGGAAAAATTGGGCTGGCAAAACACATATTGATTTTCATAAAAAATTAAATTTTTATGGCATCCAAAAACAAGTTTTTCATACAGTAGTTACATCTGGATCTGCTATTGTTCGTGTTCGAAGAAAGTCGAAAGGATTCCCGTTCGCGCTTCAGGTTTTCGAACCGGAAATTCTTGATCACAACAAAGATATAAATGCACTGCCTGGTGGAGGATATATCCAGGGAGGTATTGAATTTGATAATGATGGATTGGTGGTAGCCTATTGGCTGTATGATCGGAATCCTTTTGACACATTAAATAGTTATTACCCAAACTCTAGTCGTATTCCTGCTTTTGATTCGAAGGGAATTCCAAATATAATTCATGTTTACGAACAAACTCGTCCAGGCCAATCAGATGGTCTTCCATTTGGTTTATCAGCTTTTCTTACGCTTCGTGATTTGGATATATTTGAAGATGCTGAATTGATGAAACAACAGGTAAGTGCTTGTCATGCTGCCTTTGTTACGGATGTCAATCCTGAAGTAGCTCTCTCGGGAATCACCAGAGATCCTTCTACTGATCAATATGTTGATCGTATAGAACCTGCTATGATCACTAATCTTCCTATAGGGAAGGATATAAAATTTTCCAATCCACCAACGGTTACCGGTGGTTCTGAATATACAAAATCGGTTCGCAGAAAAGTAGCCGGGGCCTACGGAGTCACGTATGAAGCGATGACAGGCGATTTGTCTAATGCCAATTTCTCCTCACTAAAGGCTGGTAATAATGAGTTCAAAAAGCTTGTAGCAGATTGGCAGGACAACATTTTAATTATTGATTTGTGTGATCCTGTTTGGAATCTTTTGCTATGGGGATGTTATATGAAAGGGCTTATCAATCTTGATTTAACGTCTGAAGATCCATCATTTCAGTATCCTGTTTCCTGGACCCCTCCGGCTTTATCAATGGTAGACCCTACCAAAGAAGTTCCAGCTTTAATTAAATCAGTGAGAGCTGGATTGCAGAGCTGGCAGGATGCTCAGAGATCATTAGGCAATGATCCAGAGGAGACACTGAAAGAATTAGTATCAGATTTTAAAGCTTTCCAAGAAAACAACCTGGTGTTAGATAGCAATCCTGCCTCTGATGCGAATCGTACTAATATACCTCCTCAACCGTCTGGATAGTAACTAATTAAATTTTATGTGGATAATTATATAGAAAAAATATAGAAATCAAAATTTTTTTACCTAAAATTGTTAGTGTAAATAATACACTAAGTATAAAAAATGAGCAAATTAAAACTTATTCCTGGGAGCATAGTAGCTGAATTTCAGAGAAATACATACAATTCTGAAACCAGGACTATTGATGTGATTTGCACTACGGATGCTCCGGTGGTTCGTCATGGCTGGGAGGGGTCTTATAACGAAGTACTTTCGATGCAAGAAAAGCACATTCGTTTGGAGAGATTTTCCAAAGGCAATGCTCCTCTTTTAGATTCTCATCACAGATGGGAATTAAAAGATGTGATAGGAGTCGTGGAGAGAGCTTGGATTGAAGGGAATAAATTAATGGCTACGGTCAGATTTTCGGACCGGGATTCGGTGAAGGATATTATTAAGGATGTAGCCGATGGTATTTTGAAAAATCTCTCCATTGGGTATAAGATTTTTAAAATAGAAGAAACGAAAGCTGAATCAGGAAAGCTTCCAACTTATCGGGCGGTTGATTGGGAGCCGTTTGAAGTTTCCTTTGTTGCAGTACCCGCTGATCCTAATGCTACAGTGCGTATGGATGGCGATAAGAATAATGTATACGAGGTGGAGGTAATTCATGCTCGTTCCCAAGAAGATAATAATTCAACAAAATCAAATTCATCAACGATGCCAACAGAAGCTGAATTAAAAGCGGCAGCAGATGCCGCTGCTGAGAAAGAAAGAATTGAAAAAGAAGCCGCTGAAAAAGAGCGTAAGCGTGCGAAAGATATTAGAGATGCTGTGAAGACTTTCGGATTGTCCGAAGAATTTGCCGAGTCTCTGGTAGAGAAAGGTACTACAATTGAATCTGCCCGGGCAGAGATTCAGGTTGAGTTCTCGAAGGCAGATCCCAACAAGGGAGCCAAAAACCGAATATCGGTTGTTGGAAAAGGAGAGAAAGAGAAAGTCAGAGATGCGATGATTGCCGGTATGGTACTTCGTTCTGGGGAAGTTCCTTCCGGAAGCCTTTCCGCAGAAGAAATCGAAACGGGAAGATCGTATCGTAGTCTGACTCTTATGGATCTTGCCAAGAAATGCTTGGTTGCGATCGGAGAAGATGTCGAAGGTCTTTCAAAAATGGAGATCGCCAAAAGAGCAATCTCATCTTCAACTTCCGATTTCCCAATTTTATTAGAAGGTACTAACAGAAGAGTCCTTCTTGCAAATTATTCAATTGCTGCGGATACATGGAGAAAAATTTGTGCTATTGGTTCTGTTTCCGATTTCCGGGAGCATAAAAGATTAAGAATGGGATCATTCTCCAATCTTGATGAATTGGGAGAAGGTTCTGAGTATAAAAACAAGAAGATTAATGATGCTCAATTTGAGCGAATCTCTGCGAAAACAAAGGGTAATATAATCAATGTTTCCCGGCAAATGATCATCAATGATGACCTGGCTGGATTTACAAGATTATCTGCAATGTTGGGAAGAGCTTCCGCTCGTTCAATTGAAGCAGATGTATATGAACTTTTGCTTTCCAATCCAAAGTTGGAGGATGGAATTGATCTATTCCATTCCTCACACGGTAATATTATTTCTTCTGGTGCCGGGTTGGGTGCTCCAACCGTTACCAATATTGATGCAATGCGTCAATTGATGGCAATTCAGAAGGATCCTGATAATAACGACTTTTTGGATATTCGTCCGGATATTCTTCTTACCCCTATTGGGTTGGGTGGAACAGCCAGAGTGGTCAACGATTCTCAGTATGATCCGGACGCAACCAACAAATTGCAAAGACCAAACATTGTAAGAGGTCTATTCAGCGAGGTTGTGGACACTCCAAGATTATCCGGTAGTGCTTACTATTCGTTCGCTGACCCGAACATAGAGCCTGTATTGGAAGTGGTATTCCTGGATGGAGTTCAAACTCCTTATATGGAATCGATGGAAACATTTGATGTTGATGGAATCAAATGGAAGATTCGTTTGGACTATGGTGTAGGGGCTGTCGGTTTCCGTGGAGTTGTTAAAAATAACGGCCAATAAAATTTGATATAAATGGAGACTTCGGTCTCCATTTCATAAACTTAAAAATTGTAAGACCATGCAAAATTTTATTCAAAAAGGAGATGTAATTGATTACATCATTCCAGAAGATGGAGAGATTGAATCTGGACAAATAGTCAATGTTGGCCCGGCTCTCTCGGGTGTAGCTGGTAAATCTGGTGTGGAGGGAGATGTAATACCTGTGCATATCAGGGGTGTTTTTGAACTTCCTAAGAAATCTTCTCTTACTATTTCAGTTGGAGATGAGGTTTATGTGGATGATGAAGATGGAGCCGTTTCAAAGACTGTTACTGATAAGCCTCTTGGTGTAGCGGCAGAAGCTTCATTGTCTTCGGCTACTACTGTAAAGGTTATTTTGGTTCCTAAAAAGGGAGATGCCAATGGATCTATTTCTCCGGCCACTTCTGTGGCTGCGATTTCTACTGCAGATGGATCTGATGCTGGTACCACTCAAACACTGGCTAATTCTACCAAAGCAAAAGTAAATGAAATACTCACAGTGCTCAAGAATGCCGGGTTGATGGCTACAGAATAATATGATCAACCAATTCGACAGATTAGGAGCGAAAGTATTTGATATCAATAGCCGGGTTATGGGTTACCCGGCTACTTGGAATCCTTCTGATCATTCCTCTCCGAAATCTGCTAGAATTTTGTACAAAGATCCTACAGAAGTAAGCAAATTGTTACAACTGGAATACAACCCACACAATTATGCTTTGGAATATAAATTAGGCGATTTCGATGGACTGAAAGCGTTGGTAGACCAAAAAAGTACAGAGCAAATTACAATTACTTTCAATAACAGTCCTCTCTCTCAAGATCATTATAACGTCAGAGAGGTGCATGCCATTCAGGACGGTAAAGTCTTTTTGGCATTGCTTGAAAAGATTTAACGATGGCTGTGATTATAGACTACGAACAGATTGAAATAGATATTGTTCAGAAACTGTCAGAACTGGGTAGTGATTTTGAAGTAGAAAAACTTCCAGAGTCTCAGTCGGAATTTCAGCAGCCATTTTCGAGAACAAAGATTACGGTCGGATATGCGGGGAATAAGTATAACGAACCTGAAGCGATGGGCAATATTGTACAGCGTACAGAAGTGTCTGTGGTACTCATTTTTCAGGGGAGAAAACTTAGAGGTCCAGCTGGACTATACGCCGCCTTGGCACAGTCAGGAGAACTCTTGATGGGATTCGAACCAACTTATTGCGGGAAGATTTTCTATAAAGAGCAATCGCCCTTAGAGAAGGACAAAGATTTGTTCTCTTTTCATCAGACAATAGGTTGTTACACTGTTTTGTCTGAAACATTACCGGATCTGGATGAACCGAATTTTAGTGAAATATCATTTGAACGAAATTAGAAGATGAAAAAAAATTACACCTACATAGGAAAGGACAGATTAATCTTTAGTTCGGACGGTGAAGACTTCGTGTGTTTACCTGGTAAGACTTACGATCTAAATTCGGGCGATGAATACATTCAAACGCTTATTGCTTTAGGGTATTTGAAAGAGTCCCCAAAAGCTTATGCACAAAAAACACAAACAAAGGTTGATAAACCAGTTGAAACAAAGGATACAACTTCAAACTTAGAAAAATAATGGCAAATGGATATTTACATGGTGTTGAAACCGAGATAGTAAAAAAAGGTGCGAGGCAAATTTCAGTGGTGAAATCCTCTGTTATTCTCCTTGTAGGAGCTGCGCCCAAAGGGCCGGTAAATGATCTGACGATGATCATTAGTGACGATGATGCGTCTCAGTTTGGAGAGAAGTTGCCTGGATTTGATATCCCTTTTGCAATTGATAATATTCGACAGTATAATGCTGGTACTCTTATCGTAGTTAACGTGTTTGATCCGGAGACCATGACAGTTGAGGTAGAGGATGAGACGCACACAGTTACCAATTATAAAGCTAAACTAGCCTTTGCTCCTATTTCAGGAGTTGTAATAACCAACTCTGCAGGAGAAGTCACTTATGTGAAGGATACGGATTACAAAGTAGATGATTTCGGCAATATTGATATTTTGAAACCAGCCGTAATTGCCGAAAATAGTGTAATAAAAGTTACATACAACAAACTTGATGAAACAGCTCTTACAGCTGCTAGTATTGTAGGATCTGTGGTAAGTGGAGTGCGTACAGGTCTGAAGCTATTAGATGAAGTCTACACTACTTTTGGTGTTACACCTAAGATCCTTCATTGCCCGGACTGGAACACGAATACTACAGTAGTCGCTGAACTTAAAGCAAAGGCAGATTATTGGAGATCTGTATATCCTCTTGATGTTGCTGTAGCTACCTTGCCTACTACTGTAATCACTCAGAGAAGCCCAGGGGGGACAACTAATATAACAACGACTGAGCCTCGTGCTATCATTTGCTATCCTCGTATAAAAGTGGCAGATCCTGATCCGGGAGCTGCGGAAGGAGCTATTGTGCTTCGTCCTTTTTCGGAATCTTTGGTCGGTCTTCTGGCTTATACTGATCTGAATGAAGGATACTGGGTGTCTCCAAGTAATCAGGAGATCAGAGGGATTGTTGGTCCTGAAAGAAAACTCACATGGATTTTGAATAAACAAAATACGGAGGTGAATACC
>CAYTGJ010000022.1:0-9725 GCA_964437245.1 uncultured Chitinophagaceae bacterium | reverse complement strand
AATCAAGGATACTGAGTACCGAACCTGGGGGAACAGAAATGCCTCATTCCCTACTAGCAATGCGATTGAGTCTTTTATCCCTATGCAACGCCTGGCAGATATCATACACGAAAGCATAGAATTCTTTGCAAAGCCTTTTGTAGGGAAGCCGATCAATGCCGCCCTGATCGATACGATCGTTTCATCTGTTAATTCTTTCATGAGGACGTTGATTGGACGTGGTGCTATTGTGGATGGATTCTGCACTTACATTCCTGATAATAATCCTCCGGAAGATATTGCCGCTGGAATTATAAAGTTTGATTATGAATTCGTAGGAGCACCACCTGCAGAACGTATCATCTTCCGGTCATATACTAATATCAGTCTTTTAGCAACATTAGGATCTTAGAAAAATGGGAAAAGTAGAAGTTAATAGAATCACCAATGCCGGTATATATGCCGATGGTGACAGTTATATCGGAAAGGTCGAAGAGATTACATTGCCGATGATCAAGCCTACCATGAGCGAACACAAGTCTCTTGGTATGAACTCGAAGATTGAGCTGACTTCCGGAATTGATAAGCTAGAGGGTAAGATAAAATTCAATTCTAATTATCCTGGTGTAAAAAAGAAGTTTGCAAACTTCTATAATTTCATTCAGCTCCAGGTTCGGTATATGGTTGAGACGTATAGTTCTACCGGTCGGACGGTAACGAAAGGAGTTGTCTTTCTAACCATCCAATCGAAAGGAGTACACGGTGGTGTCTTCAAACAGCACGATAATGTAGAAAATGAAAGTGATTTCAATATTCTCTACATGAAAGAAATTATAGATGGTCAGGAAATTTATGAAATCGACACTTTCAATAACATTTATAAGGTTGGAGGTGTTGATATCCTGAAAGATTATCGAGACGCAATAGGCGGGTAGCCTAATAAATATAATTAAATAAGGGAGGTCATACCTCCCTTTTGTTTCACACTAAAAGAGCAAATCATGACACCGATTACAGAAAACAATACTCTTCATACCGAAGATACGAGAGAGTTCATGGAACTATTAGATGGTACAAAAGTGCCGGTTGCTTCTAAAAAAGAAGTGGAGGGTCACATTATAAAAGTTGCGAAAGGCAAGGGGAGACACGCTATGGAAGCCCAGGAGGTTCTGCAAGAATCTGTTAAGGATGGTAATGAATCGGAGGTAAAGGCTAATAAAATATACACAACGTCTTTGATGTCACAATTGATTACGATCAATGATAAGTATCTATCAGTTGAGGATATCAAGGATCTGGACCTGGTGTTATACAACAATGCTTATCGCGCATTTATTGAGGTAAATTTTTAATCAAGCCGGAGGATATAATCTTTCTGGCGCACTTCACGAGTTGGCAATACAGCGAAATCATGAATATGTTTCTTTCCGAAATTAATATGTGGCACTCTAAGGCTGTGGATGTTTATAAACGATTAAACGATACTGAGAATGGCTAATAAAAACATGGAGATTGCACTTATGATCTCTGCTTACGACAGAGCTACGCGAGTGGTAAATGTTGTGACGAATAATGCTATTAAAAAATTGGGTGATTTAAAGAAAACATCCGATGCTATTTCTAAGTCAGCGTTTGGCGTGGGTCGTGATACTGGTGCTGCAGGTCTTGCAGTAGCCGCTCCAATAGTAGCCGCTACTATACAAGCTGCAAAACTTGAGGATAAGATGGCCGATGTGGCCAAGGTGATGAATCTTGAGGTTGGCGGTAAGGAGTTTAAGGAGATGAATGATCAGGCAAAGGATTTGTCTGTTTATTTGTCAAAAATGCCAGAGGATGCTGCCGGGTTGATGGCAGCGATCGCCCAGGGAGGTACTGCTAAGAAAGATTTATTAGAGGTATCTAAAATAGCCGGAGAAATGTCTGTGGCGTTTGGGATAGGGTCTGAGTTTGCTGGTGAACAATTCATTAAATCGAAGAATGCTCTGGGGGCTACTATTCCGGAGGTCAAAAAGCTGATGGATTCGATCAACTATCTATCCGATAATGACGCGTCTCAGGCTTCTCAGATTTTAGATTTCATGGCTGCCGGAGGATCGGGGGTTGCCAAAACACTTGGTGTTGCTGGTCCCGCTATGGCCGCTTATGGTTCAAGTCTTATTTCGATGGGTAAATCCGGAGCGGAAGCGGCCACTATCATGGAGAGATTCCAGAAGGGTGTCTTTGAAAGCAAAACCATGAGTGCAATTTATAAGAAAGCAGGAGGCGGAGCAGAAGGGTTGATGGCAATTTTGGAGAAGGGATCCAAATTAAAAGGGGAGGAGCAGTTTAATTTCTTTTCCAATTTTGGGATGTATGGTGTCAATATTATGCAGATGGCGCAATCACTTGGCCACGTCAAAGATAATATGAACCTGGTATCTAATGAAACAAATTATCTCGATTCCGTTACGAAAGAATTTAACAATAGAAATAGTACAACTATAGGCCAATTCAATAAGATCAAAGCAGAAGCTCTTATTGCCGGGATTGAATTGGGAGAAACTCTTCTTCCTGCGGTTCAGGATTTGGTAAAAGAAGGGAGACCATTACTTAAGAATATAACAGAGTGGATAAAAAATAATAAAGAGTTGGTAGGCACTCTTATGAAAGGAGGAGGTGTTATTGCCGGGATGCTACTTACTGTGTCTGCGTTCTCCTATGGAATTGGAGGAATGTTTAAGGTGATATCAATGGGGTCAAGTGCTTTGTCAATATTATTTAAAGGAATCAAAATGGCTCAGTATGCTTTGTTTGTGTTTAGATACACGATGGCATTTCAGGTCATTCCAACAATCATTTCGATGAATGCAGCTTTATGGGCTAACCCATACGCCCTTTTGGCCGCAGCTGTTATAGCAACAATAGCAGCTGTCACGGTTCTAATTGTTAAATGGAAAGAAATTACTTCTTGGTGGAAGAATTCTGCACCAATAATTAAATTATTAACTATCCCTTTTATAATGATGAATTTACCAATAATTACTTTAGCGTTTGGTATAAGAAAATTGATTGACAACTGGTCTAAATTCACGGCTGCAATAAAAGTGGTAGCAAGTGCGGTAAATTCTTTTTTATCGCCCCTCTTTGCTGGTATGGAGAGGTTTGTTAATTACCTAGTTAATATACATGTCAAATTGGCAAAAATGGCATTTAATATCGGAAAGACAATCGTTACTATGATATGGAATGGTATTAATTCTGCCGCCGCATTGCCTGTTCAAGCAATAGAATCAGTAGTTTCTAAGATGCGAGCATATCTACCTTTTAGTCCTGCTAAGGTTGGTCCATTTAAAGATTTGCATAAAGTTAAAATTGTGGAGACTATAGCCGGAGCTGTAAAGCCTGATCCTTTGGTGAAGGCTATGGGAAGAACTACCCAGGCCGCTTCGAAGACGGGGGCTTCTCAGGCTGCATCAAAGGCAGGAGGTTCGTCAGATAATATTACCATAAATGTGAATGTAAATGTTTCCGGAGGTTCTTCCGGAGAAGGATTCACCAAGAAGTTTTGGAAAGAAAATGCTTCGATGATTGCGAAGGCTATTCAGGAGGAATTAGGAAGTAAAGCCAGGTTAAAATTTGCTTAAGAAATGTACGCACAGCTGGGTGATATAGTATTTGAACCGATCACTGGATTCACTGAATTCTCCCGGAAGAGAGAAACAGAGATTGCCCAACATTCACGTATTAACCGAAAGGCCCGTTTGCAAAATACCGGGGAAAAGCTTGACGAAATAACGATCAAGATCAAGTTTCATTTTCTTTTTGCCAATCCGGAAGAAAGTATTGCCGAATTGCAGGATGCCCGTCAGAATGGGGCTATTCTTCCTTTTGTGTGGGGTAACGGTGTTTTTGTGGGGAATTTTGTGATTACCACAATTGCCGAATCGCTGCTGCAGAATGATGACGTTGGAAATATAAAGGAAGTTGAGCTTGATGTTTCACTCATTGAATATGTTGAAGAGGATCCTGCGGCTCAAAAGCAAATTGAAGCCCGTAAGCGTGGATTTGCGAATGTTGAAAACGGAGCGCAGGCCAGATTGGGAGCATTTGGAACTTATTCCGATGCTCAAAGAGCCGCGTTATTATTGGCTGCTTCTCAATCTCAATCAGATAAGTTAAACAGCAATGCTGAAGAAATTGAAAAAAATTCAAAAGCCCGGAAACAAAAATTTAAAGATAATATAAAACGTCTGGATGCTATTGCCGCTCTCCTTTCTAGGGCTCAAAATATCATTTTTGGCAATGAAGGATTGAAGGCGAGAGCTGAGCATTTGCTCACTGATATTAGAGGTTCTATGCGTGCAGTTGCTAAGCTTAAGTCTGTATCCGAAATTGAAGATTTAGCATCCCTTAATCAGGCGAATCAGGCTTTACAAAATGCGTCTCGCAGGACTACTGGAAGCTCTCAAACGATAGCCTCTGTAACAGCGATAAGGAAAAGATCATAATGGCATTTCAATACACAACATATACCACTAAAGAAGGAGATCGTTGGGATCTCATTGCGTATGCTGCATACGGAGCGTTGAAGGTAATGATTACTGACGATTCGGGAGAGGTAGTGGAGCGGGATGCTATTGATCTTATTATTCAGGAAAATAAAGGGATATACGTAGAGCCGGTGCTTGAATCAGGTCTTATTTTAAAAATCCCCATTCTTGAATTTGTTGATATCGAGAAAGATTTGTTACCTCCTTGGAAGAGATAAATATGAGAAGTGTTTCGGTACCGGTAGTAAAAATATTCTATAATGGAAGAAATATCTCACAAGAGATGTCACAATATCTTATATCTGTAAGGTACACAGATAAGGTTATTGGAGAAAGCGATGAGATTGAGATTCAGCTTGAAGACACGGATGGCCGTTGGATGGATGGTTGGTATCCGGTAAAAGGAGATCGTATTAAACTACAATATGGATTCGATGATACAATTTTGGATTGCGGAGAATTTGAGGTTGACGAGATTAGTCTTTCCGGCCCTCCTGATACTGTTAGTATTCGGGCGGTAGCTGCCTGGGTCACTACCCCAATGCGTACCAGGGATAGTAAGGCGCATGAAAATAAAACGCTCAGAGAAATAGTCCAATATGTTGCTTCAAAAAATGGCCTTACCCTTGATGATGGATTTCGGGTTAATAAAGTCAATACTGTTGTTACTCTAAAAAATGAATCGTCTAGTGTATTGTCGATCGCTGGTGTGTTAGAACGATTAAATAGTTCTAATTTATTGATTTCGGAAAAGAATACTCTGATTAATTCTATAGTTCAACTAAAATTAAATGCTGATAAGTCTACTTCTAAAGGGTTTCCCAATATAGGTCATTCGATTTATTTCACTATTTCTGTTTTTGAGAAAGTTTACAAACAACAAAGCTCGATATCTTCCGGTCTTCTTGCAGAGTATTTAGATGCTGTAAAAAAGTTAAAAGAGATCGCAGCCAAGATGGCCAGTGCTGATTTGGTCAACACTACGACTACTACCACTGCCAGAAAGCTATATACCATTCGCATTGCACGGAGTACTCAAGATAGGGAGCCTGATTTGGCTTATTTGAAACGCCTGGCTGATCAGTTTGGATTTGCATTTTCGATTCGTGGTACAAAATTAATATTTACTTCAATCTATGAGTTGGAAGACGGTCTTCCGGTCAAAGAAATTGATAAGACAGAGATGTCTCAATATTCGATCACAGATAAGACCAGTGAAACGTTTAGTTCTGCTGTGGTCAAGTATCAGAATTCTAAAACTAAATCACTGGTTACGTATGAAGTGAAAACCGCTTCTGATTCTTCAGATGTAGCATTTTCAAAAGTGGTTAAGAAAGATGTTTTATACGTTAAGGATCGGGCCGAAAATAAGGAGCAGGCTGAGCTGATGGCGAAATCCGCTCTTCATAAAAAAAATAGTCTCCAACAAGTTTTAAGTTTTACAATTTATGGTGATCCTCTCCTGGTGGCGGGGAATAATATTATTGTTTCCGGATTTGGTCAGGTGAGTGGTCGATATCATATAATGAGTAGCACTCATACGATTGATAAATCAAATGGTTATTCTACGGAATGTGAATGTAAGCGTGTTGGGTACGTTCAGAAAGTAAAGCAGAAGCCGAAAAAACCAAGAAAGAAAAAGGCTCCTGTTTATCAAATTATCAAATAGTGGATAACTATAATATATACTTAGTGTAAAATATACAATAAGTATATATTTTTACCCATGTTTAAAGTAGGGATCGTGACAGAATTCTCTTCTGAATCTGGTAGGGCCAGGGTAAAGTTCCCGGAAGATGATGTAGTTACTGATTGGTTATCAGTGATTGTAAGGCGTACTCTTGGGGATAAAACCATAGATTCTTTATCCGTCAATGAACAGGTTGTTTGTGTGTTTAATGATGAAGATGGAGTGATTCTTGGGTCTATCTATTCTGATGAGGATCAGCCCTCCGAAGAGGCTGGGTCGAAAGTTTGGGGGCGGGAGTTTGCTGATGGAACGGTTATCAAATATGATCAAACTTCTAAAAAGTTGGAAGTTAAGATCAGCTCAGGAGGTTCTGTAGAAATTGACGGAGACCTGAAAGTAACTGGTAAGATAGAAGCAACCGGAGATGTATCTACATCGACGGCATCGCTTAATGATCACACACATTCTGCTGTACAACCAGGTTCCGGAACTTCTGGACCGCCGGTACCAGGAATATAAATTAAAATGGCTTTAGTAAAGGATATCAATACGAAAGACTGGTCCATTTCTTCTACTCAACTGAATGAAGTGGCGATAGGCTTTAACGACTTAAAGCAGTGCGTTATGAATATCCTTATGACGGTGCCTGGTTCTGATCCATTGCGGCCTGAGTTCGGTTGTGATATATTCAGATATCTTGATAAGCCTGTGAATAGGGTGTTGCCGTTGATGATGAAGTCTATCACGGATGCTATTGAGATATATGAACCAAGGGTGACAATTACGAAGATTACAGCGATTGTTGAGAATCCTTCACTAATAACCTTTGAAATTTTGATGGATGCTGTTCTTGGTAATTTTGGGTTTAAAGTAAATTTTGGCCGGGATCCTTTTTCTGCGGATGACGGCAAGTATGTGGTAACAGAAGATGGGTTCTTCTGGGTAGATGAAAATGGAAACCGTGTAGTATATGGATGAGAATACTAAGACGATTGATCAATTCACTCCTCAAACCGTAATGTCTCAAAACGATAAGATAGCGTTTTGGAAAACAGGGACAGGAAAGACGAGCAATATCACTTTTGCAGATTTCATGAAATATGTGAGAGCTGATCTTGCTGTTGATGGAATCATTGGAAAGATCAATGACAATTACTATAGGTTCAAACCAGATGATCAAGGTGTATGGATCATCGTGCAAGATTTAGGAACAATTTATCCAATATAAAAATGAGAAAGATTATTATTTTATTGGCGATGCTGATAGCATCGGTAACTGGGTATGGTCAAGGACTTTTGGGGTGTATCGTGCCGGACAAGCCTTCGGGAGGGGCATTAACAAGTGGTGTTACATGCACCGTGGACAATTCGTCTTACTTTAAAGTAAGACAAACTACTGCGGGGCAAATCATTACTATTCCTGCGTCTGGAAGTATTTCTGTTCGCACGATAGTGATTTGCAATGATTCTATTTCTGGCTCAGTACCATTTATACTGCAGCCTGGTGGTGTCTTGCCGTTAAATAAATCTTTGCGTTTTGACTGGGTTGGTAATAAATGGATAACCAACGGAGAATACCTATCGGGGGATGATTTACATTTTCTCTCTCTCTCTGGCGGCACAATGGCCGGTGATATTGATTTCGAATTTGACAAGAGAATACACATAGATGTAGGGGGAGGTGTAGATGTGGAGTATGTGCCATATAAAACTTCATATTCTTACGGACCACCGCATAACGTTCTAAGAACTTACGCAATAGGCAGCGGAAGTTACGCTAACCCGCAACATTTCGCTGCGTTAACGCAGTCACCCAGTAGTCTAAGTATACACTCTCATTCTGAAAGTAATTATTCAAGGCTGGAATTTAATGGGGCAGATGGTTCCGCAACATTTAATAGTTCAAGCTCTCAGATTGGTGTTCAAAAAGCATCCACTATTTACAAAGGGATTTTCAATGCAGGATCAATCACAGCAGACCGATCATATAGGCTTCCGGATAGCTCTGGTACTGTAGCACTCAGTGAATATGTTTCTAATTCATTCCTTTTACGATCCGGCGGGATAATGACGGGTAATATTAACCTTGGGTCCAGTGCTTCAATAAGGAATAATAATGATGTAAATCAGTTCTTGTCATTTGGGTTAACAGAAAGTCGTTTATCAACGAATAACGCATGGCTTTACATAAACAGCAATAAGGTTGTTGATATACAAGCTGGCGAATCAGCTATAATGAAAATTGAAGATGAAGAAAATTATACCAGAGTTGTTTGTGGAAATGATGATATTACAGGGTATGAAACGGGCGTAACACTTTTTGATTTTGACCCTGATCCTCTTTCACCGGACGCATATAATTCAGCTCTGATTCATGTTGATCGATCTGGTATTTTAATCCATTCTAACAACCCGATGACAACGGAGGGGTATAAGTTAACGGTGGAGCGGGGCAAAATTTCTGCATTAATATCATTTGACGATTCAGAGCTATTCACTATCACAGATACATTAACAACGGCACATACGCCTTTTAGCATCACAAGCAATGCGTTTCTTAAAACAGATAGCTTATCAGGTGTTCGTGATTTTCAATTTACAAATGCATCCGGTAATATTCCTGTTGTGAAATTTTCCTCCCCTCCTTCCGGACCAACCGATGCCGGAGAGCCGGGACAGGTAATTATTAGTTCAGGGTACGCATATTATTGTGTGGCTCCAAGTACGTGGGTGAGACAGGAAGTAGAAGTATCTTGGTAAGAATGGCAGCTGACAACAACGACGAAAATTTACTGATCACATTAAAGATATTCTTGATGTGGGCAATTAATATTCTTGCCGCAAACTATGACAAATACGCAGGAAGGGTGTCTGTAGCGCTTTCTATGTCGTACCTGCTGTGGCGGTGGAGACGTGATTATAAACAATCAAAAAAACAAGAAGATGGAAAATTTAATTAAAGGCTGGGCTTTGTCTTTATTGGGCTTTGTGGGGTTGGTCCTGATCCTGGTACACAAAACAGGATTCTATGAATTCCCTAATCCAGAGTTTCTAAGCAGTACTATTGAAGCGGTCATTGGCTGTGCCGTATGCTTTATTCTGTTCATTTCTCCGAAAACGAAATTCGATGTATACGCCGATAAACTGGCCAGTATATTATTTGGTCTATTCAAAAGGAAATCTGAATAATGACTGTACCAGTATTCATAGAGACAAACAGCGAGAAGATTGTTGCGGAGACAAAGGCTTATTATGAGAGCTTAGTAGAAAAACCCGTGCAACCAGGTCAACCTGAAATGCATTTGATAAATACCTGGGCTTACAGAGAGCTATTGCTCCGGTCTTCGATTCAATCGGCTTGCCTGTCTATGTTGGTAGACTTCTCGGCGGCTCCAATACTAGATTTCTTGTCTATGTTGGTAGGTGTGGTTAGACTTCCTGCGTTGCCTGCAAAATGTACGTTACGGTTCACGTTGGTGGAAGGTCATGGAGAAGTAATTATTCCTTCCGGTACAAGAGTTCAATCA
>CAYTGJ010000021.1:0-42287 GCA_964437245.1 uncultured Chitinophagaceae bacterium | reverse complement strand
TATTTCTGAAGTAAGAGTAGCCCGTGTTGATGGTAAATTCCTTATTAACCCTACGATTGAAGAGATCAAAAAAGCTGATCTGGATCTGATGGTAGGAGCTTCTATTGATAACATCCTCATGGTAGAAGGAGAAATGAGCGAAGTATCAGAAGCCGTAATGCTGGAAGCTCTCAGCGTAGCACACAACTGTATCAAAAAGATGTGTGTAGCCCTGAAAGAACTGGAAGCTGAAGCCGGGAAAACAGAAAAAAGAACGTATTCTCACGAAGTCAATAAGCCGGAGCTTAACGAGAAAATCAAAACCGAGCTATACGACAAAGCATATGCCGTAGCCAAGCGATTAAATGCCAATAAACATGAACGGTCGAAAGGTTTCAAAGAAGTATTGAACGACTTCCTAGCAACCTACCCGGCAGAATTGCTGGAAGAGGATCTTCCTCTGATCAAAAAATATTATCATGATGTGGAAAAAGATGCTGTCCGCAATATGGTACTAAACGAGCGGGTACGTCTGGATGGACGTCAACTGGATCAGATCCGGCCGATCTGGACAGAAGTAGGTTATCTGCCTTCTGCACACGGTTCTTCGGTTTTCACCAGAGGCGAAACCCAGTCTATCACCACTGCTACCTTGGGAACCAAGCTGGATGAGCAGATGATCGACGGAGCCATTTTCGAAGGAACCAACAAATTCATGCTACATTATAACTTCCCTGGTTTTTCTACCGGTGAGGTAAAACCTAACAGAGGCCCGGGAAGGCGTGAAATTGGCCATGGAAACCTGGCATACAGAGCCCTTAAAAAAGTATTGCCTTCAGACGATAACAATCCTTACACTATCCGGGTGGTATCCGATATCCTGGAGTCAAACGGTTCGTCTTCTATGGCAACTGTATGTGCAGGAACACTTGCACTGATGGACGCCGGTATCAAAATAACCGCACCTGTTTCCGGAATCGCCATGGGGCTGATCTCCGACAGCGACACTGGTAAATATGCCGTTCTTTCCGATATCTTAGGCGACGAAGATCACCTGGGTGATATGGACTTCAAAGTAACGGGTACTGAAAAAGGAATTACGGCGTGTCAGATGGACATGAAAGTAGAAGGCCTTTCGTATGAAGTATTGAGCCAGGCTCTTGAACAAGCTAAAGCAGGACGTCTTCACATTTTAAATGAAATGAAGAAGTCTCTTGCAGAACCAAGAGCAGACCTGAAACCACATGCTCCTCGCGTGGTCAATATCAAGATACCGAAAGATATGATCGGTGCAGTGATCGGACCAGGCGGTAAAGTAGTACAGGAAATACAAAAAGTAACCGGAGCAACCGTTGTGATCGAAGAGGTTGCCGACGGAGGTGTTGTAAACATTTTTGCCAGCGACAAAGATATCCTGGATAAAGCAGTAGCATGGGTGAAAGGAATTGTAGCTTTACCGGACGTAGGAGAAACCTACGTAGGGAAAGTAAAATCCATCCAGCCATTCGGTGCCTTCGTGGAATTTATGCCAGGCAAAGACGGATTACTTCATATTTCTGAGATCAAATGGGAACGCCTGGAATCTATGGATGGTGTCCTGGAAGTAGGTGAAGAAGTAAAGGTTAAGCTGATCGAAATTGATAAGAAAACAGGTAAATACAGACTTTCCAGAAAAGTTTTGATCCCTAAACCTGAGAAAAATGAAGTTCAGAACAACTAATAATGATTATTTTCTGACATTCTAAAACTTTAATAGGTTTTATTTCGTTTCAATTTAAGACATTTAAATATTGCTAGTTAACTAAATGAGACAGCTTAAAATAAGTAAACAAATTACCAATCGGGAGAGCCAGTCGCTAGACAAGTATCTTCAGGAAATTGGTAAAGTGGACCTGCTTACTCCTGATGAGGAAGTAGAATTAGCTAAGAGAATTCGTGATGGAGATCAATTGGCACTGGAAAAACTGACCAAAGCAAACTTACGTTTTGTGGTTTCCGTAGCCAAACAATACCAAAATCAGGGATTGTCCCTGGGAGACCTTATCAACGAAGGAAATCTTGGTCTGATTAAAGCAGCTCAGCGATTTGACGAGACTAGAGGTTTTAAGTTTATTTCATACGCAGTATGGTGGATCCGTCAGTCGATATTACAGGCACTGGCAGAACAATCCAGGATTGTACGACTTCCGTTGAACAGAGTAGGTTCGTTAAATAAAATCTCAAAAACGTTCTCCGAACTGGAGCAAAAATACGAAAGAGAGCCTTCTCCGGATGAGCTTGCAGAAGTATTGGATGTTACTACCGCAGAAGTGGTGGATACATTGAAAATTTCAGGTCGTCATGTATCTATGGACGCTCCGTTCGTACAGGGTGAAGAAAACAGCCTGTTGGACGTTCTTGAAAATGACAGTGAAGCTACTCCAGACTCTGGTTTGATCAATGATTCTCTTAGAAAAGAGGTACAAAGAGCGCTTTCCACACTTACACAACGTGAAGCAGATGTAATTACCCTCTATTTCGGCTTAAATGGCGAACACGCTATGACGCTGGAAGAAATAGGTGAAAAATTCAATCTAACCCGTGAGCGTGTACGTCAGATCAAAGAAAAAGCGATCCGAAGACTCAGACATACTTCCCGGAGCAAGGCCTTAAAGCCTTATCTTGGATAAGATCAAGAGTAAAATATACAAGGACATTAAAAAACCCGCTAATAGCGGGTTTTTTAGTATAAAATGGTTTCAGACAGTAGATTCCAGTGACTACTTTAAATCTGAAATCTCTCCCTGACTATTTACTTTTACCAATGTGATCGAATTAGAGGTCCCTGTGTTGCTTACATCATCGCCAAATGCAATCGTTCCACAGATCAGATACCCTCCATCCTGAGTCTGTATGACCCTGGATGCTACATCTTTCCCATTTCCTCCAAATACTCGTTCCCATTCTTTTTCCCCATCATTTTTAAATTTCATCAGCAGAACATCTTCCTGTTTTTCAGGAGATCCTGTAAATATAACGCTTTTAGTAGTAGCTAAAACAGCATACCCTCCATCTGAAGTAGCAATAATAGAAGCTCCGGCATCAAAGTCATCGCCTCCGTAATATCTCAGAAAACCGATCCCATTATCGTTCAGGGAAAACCCATCCAGTTTAAACATATAAAAGTCGCTGTTCCCATTTCTCAATCCTGCACCTGTCATCATATAATGATTATCCATTGTTCTGCAGATTTGAATAGCACTTTCAAGATCTGCGGATCCGGGAGAGTTCGTCCACTGCGTTTTGGTGGGAGCATTGTTATGGGTCAGTGCCACTCCGTTCATTCTGCATTTTACCAGACGGGGAGTAGGCTGTCCGCTTATGATCGTGGAAGATACGATAAGATATTCATCCAATCCGGTACTAAAAGCCTTGATTGCACCAGACATATAATCTGCTGCCTGATCGGCTCCATACGCAAGGGGTTTCATATCCAACCCTCCTACTTTTATCAGATCTCCGTACTGGTCTACCACGACCCCAAAAAGGTCCAGGTTTACAAAAGTACCCGAACTATCCACCATTCCACCAAGAAAACAAGTCCCATCTCCGTTGACTACTATTGCTTTTCCAAAAGTTCCGATTTTTACGGCAGGATTGGAATAATGGTACTTCTTTTCCCATACCTGATTGCCATTCGGATCCAGCTTAATCGCCACCATTTCGGTACTATCTCTGGTAAACTCAAGCGCCTGTAGGTTCCAGGCACGTGGTGTAATTCCATAAGTACCTACCAGAATATAGTTTCCATCAGGAGTGATCGCCAAAGCGCCACATTCATCATAAAAAGCTCCTCCGAATGTTTTATGCCATAATTCATTTCCCTCTCCATCTGTTTTGATAATGATCATATCATAATTATCTGCATTGGAAGTCCCGATATTACTTGTTCCGGCAATCACATATCCTCCATCAGGAGTTTGCAGTACTTCTACTCCTGCACTGGCTTTAAGACCACCATAGTATTTCACAAAAGCTTTTGTACGGTCTACTTCCTGCTTTTTGCATCCTGCTAGTACCATCAGGAGTATCACTACAAAAATATTCCAGCCACTATATTTCATTCTATTCATTTTTAAAGTTAATCGAGCTAGTTTCAGCGATTGTTAATTTCCCAGTTGTCTGATCTTTTTAGGCTTGTAAATGGACTTCATGTATCCTACCGAAATCATAAGATTATTGATATTAAAGTCGCTACTCACATACCCATAATAGAAAAGGTTCCGTCCGTCTTCGGTATAGTACCTGTTTTTAACATTGGCGATATTACTCAAGCCAAAGCTATACCGGCCATCCAGGAAAACATACCCGTAACCGACTTTATACCGGAGTCCGATACCGACCAGTGCTGCCACATTATAATTATTTCTTATCTGTCTAAAAGATTCAGTCCCCTCTTTGGCCGCATTGGAGTTATCACTGTTGGTTCTCGATAGCTTAGAATTAGCATCCAGCAACAATCCGAAATTCCCTCCGGCCATGGCATAAAGTTTCAGTTTTCGCTTCCCTATATTATACTTAAATGCCAAAGGAGCCTCCAGCCACATCTGACTTTCTTTGGAAGCCAGCGTAGTGGCTTGTTCATATAAAAAGCTGTTGTTGTACGTAAAATTCTTTATATTCAGAATAGCACCAAGATGAAGTTGAATATTTTTATAGAAAAGAATATCAGCAACAATTCCCCCCTGGTATCCGAACCTCGATTGATAATCGGGTTTATTATCTGCGTTACTTCCTACCCCATAGGTCTTTTTTTCCATTACATTTGAGGTGGTCATCCCTCCTATCAATCCGATATTGAATACCGGCAAGGTTCTGTATGAATTATACAATTCATAAAATTCGGCCGGGTCAATAGCGGGATTCAATGTATATTCCGGATCTTCTTTCAGCAATTGCAGCAAATGGGTTTCGGCCTTATTATGCTCGTCCTGAAAAAGAGAGGTCAGGATCATAAGTCTCAACGCCTGCATCTTTTCTTCCTTTGAAAATCCAGACTGGATACAGGAAGCCAGAAGTCCTTCCACTTCGGAAAGCTTCCCTGCGTCGTATATTTTCTGGGCTTTATTTAATTTTTGTGTACAGGTGATCGAATCACTAAGATGAGTAATCTCTGCACGCATATTATTGAAGGTACTTATAAGCAGAACCAATAATACGGGAAAAAGTAACTTTCTCACTATGTAAATATTTAGATAAGGTTTTTATTACCATCCAGAAACATCGCAGTTTTCTGAACGAATTGTTATTAATATAAATCTTCTTTAATCGCTTCACTGCTTGGCAGCGAAGGACAAGTACGCTCATAAGGAATATCACTGGCTACATAACGATACCATTCTTTTCCTGTCATATTACGATTGACTTTGCCACAAATCTGATCCGCCATAAAATCCGTGCTGGTAGGCCATACCCGTATCAGGTTATCGACACATCCGGCAAACAGCTTATGACCATCCTCGCTAAATCCTACCGACCATACCCACATGTCATGGTCTCTCAGGATCAGAGGTTCGTCGTTCAGGTTATTGAAATCCCACAATCTGACCGTTCCGTCAAAACTTGCCGTCGCCATCAGTTTGTTGTCTTTAGAGAACTTAATATCGTTGATTCGCGCTTTGTGATCCATCATCACAGCTACTATTTTATGCTCTTCCAGGCTGTATACTTTCACTACTCCGTTCACATCACCAGAGACCACATATTTACCATCGTTGCTGAATGCTACGGTATGAACCGACTTCCCTTTGTGATCCATGATTACAGAAGGTTCATAATTGCTGTTTCGATCCAATAAAGTTACCTCCCCCTTATCGTTCCCCATGACGATCAGGGATCCTTTCGGATTCACCTCAATATGTTTTATTCTCGATTTCCCTTTATAAACCGTATTCGGCTTTTTACCTTCCAGATCCCAATAGATCACGGAAGAATCTGCTCCGGCAGAGATCAGTCCTTTGTTGTCGGGCATAAACGATACGGTCCATACGATCCCTTTGTGCCCTTTCAGGTGAAGAGGCTGAGGAGATTCCTGGGTAATATCAAACAATTGAATATAGTTCATATCTCCACATGCTGCCAGCCATTTTTCATCCGGAGTGATATCAATGGCCCGGTTGATAAATCCGTGCTGCTGGATCACTGCAGGGACTTTAGTATCTTTACTCATATCCCATTTCAGGATCTTTCCGTCACTACCGGCGGTATACATATCCTTCCCGTTTTTAGAATAAACAATAGAACGAATCGCATCCGTATGTCCTTGCAAAGCATTGTATTCTTCTTTTTCCAGGTACTTCACGGCAAAATAAAGTCCTTCATAAATATCGTGGTTATGCTTATTGCCGCCGTTGGATGTATGAAAGTTATAAGCTTGCTGCGCCAGGAGTGCCTTCTTCATCGTATCAGAGGTAAGCGATACTGATTTTACAGCCATTGATTTGGCAATCGAAAGGAGACGCAGGTTCGTAGCTTCTTTCCTTGCTTTATCCGCCTGGTCCTTGGCTGCAAGAGCTATCTGGGTCTGTACCTTTGATTCACGCTCACTTTCAACCGCTCTTTTCAATGCCTGATCCGCCAGGTCTTTTTGCCGGAGGGCTTCCATTTTCTGCTCTTCTGCTACTTTCTGTGCTTTCACCGCATCTTCTTTGGCAATCTCGGCAAGTGTCTTCTGCTCTTCTGCTACTTTCTGTGCCTTTACTGCATCTTCTTTCGCAATCAACGCAAGTGCTTTCTGCTTTTCTGCTTCTTTCTGCGCCAACACCGCTTTTTCTTTTTCATTCTGCGCCAAGACCTTTTGTTTTTCCGCTTCCACTTTCTGAGTGATCGCCCATATCACGACCCCGATCGCCATAATAGCGAGGAAAGCCATGAACAGCGCTACAAGACGCGTACGTTTCAGCGTACGCTTTTGCATCATCTCTTTGATCCGCTGCTCTGTTTCATAGGCTTTTTTACTGGTCTCAAGAAAGACCATTGCTCTTTCAAAAGCAGGTTCGTACCGTTGGGCCCAATCCAGCGTAGGTTTATTCTTATCGTACCAGTTCAAGGCTACCTGAAGATCCGGCGATCTCCACAGACCTGTTTTTCCCAACTGATACATGGCAGAGGCTTCTGACAAACGAAGGTACATCTGTACCGATTCGCTTTCTTCTTCCACCCACATTTTCAGTTTCACCCAGATCCGCATCAAACTCTCATGCGAAATGTCCACCACGGTATTTGGAGTCAGCGGAATCCCTGCCGGAGGCATCAGCAAGGAACGACCCGGCTTCCGGAAGGTCTCCACCACTTTGATGACTTCATCGTCAGAAGCATTGGCAATCGCTGCTATGACCGCTATACGTGTTGGCCTTCTGATTCCATGAGCACTCTCTCCTCCTTTTTCTGTAAGGGATTTGAACATAATCTGGCAGATCTCTTTTTCCCGCTCTGTGAGATCATCGTATGCCTCATTCGCATGTTGGGAAAGAGCTTCTTCCATTCTTCCGATGGCTTCGTAATGCCTAAGATCAATCGGTTCCTCTCCTTCTTTATGTTCTGTCCAGTAGCTCCATGTTCTCATGAGCGCATGCTGCATGATCGGAAGCTGATCCGGGTTATCTCCCAGATCGTTCAATAGTTGTTGTAACAGGCGTGGGGAGATCTTCCCTCCTCCTACTGCAATTGGTCCTACAATAGCCAGACGTTTCTGTTCCCGGGTCATCTGCGGGATCAAATAGTGGCTGTCATTTATATATTTGGTCAGTTCGGGGAACTGAGCACAATCTCCGATAAAGTCCGAACGCATCGTGATTGCGATATAGATCGGAACATCTTTCTGACGCACTGCTTCTGACAGCAGGTTTACAAAAGCCAGTGATTCATTGATGGTAGAAGAGCCTTCTTCACTTTTCTTAAAACGGAACAACTCTTCAAACTGGTCGATCAGGATCAGGACGTTCTGATTGATGCTTGATTTTGTCTGACTCACAGCTTCCACCAATCCGAGAGAACTACTTCTCAACAAAGTGGAAACGATCTTTTTTCGCACCTGCTTTTCTTCCTGGTCCGCTACTACATAATCTACATTGCTTTTCAGCAGTGCTTCTCCAAGGTTATCAATCGGTGAATTTCCGGGACGGCTTACTACTACATTCCAGTTCGACCCTGTATTGGTCAGAAATCCTCCATAAAGAATAGGAATTACGCCACAATAGAGGAAAGAAGACTTACCGCTACCAGAAGCTCCGATCACCGCTACGAATTTATTTTCCGTAAGCTTCATCAAGACTTCATCGCTCTGGCCTTCTCTGCCAAAAAAGAGATGACTTTCCTCTACATCAAAAGGACGCAATCCCGGAAAGGGATTGGGGATCTTTTTGGTATTTTCAGAAGTAGAAACAGACTCCTGAGTTTCTTTTTTCTCGGTAGAGAACCCTGTTTCTTCTGACTTTAATCCCGGTTTTAGAGTAGTTTCGCTCATGTGTTTCTTTTAGAGTTTAGCGGTAAAAGGTCTAAGCGTTTCTGACAGAAAATCACCTGTATTGTGCATAACCTGAAATTCGTTTTCCCTGAGGAAAATATGGTCTTTCAATTTCACTCCTTTTTCTACCAATACTGCCTTACTTTTCATTATTTTCTTCCGTCCGAAGCCTGGAGATTTCAGTACATCATGTGCCTTGCTGTTGACCCATTTTTCACTTACTTTTCCCATGTATATTAATACTGCATCGCATTTATTCAGGTTTAACTGGTGAAGCTGCCTGGATTCCAGAATATTTCCGGTAAATTCAGGGAGGGTCACTTCATAGCCACTTACCGAAAGATGATCGGCTATTTTCTTGCCTTCTTCCATATCCATCTTGTCACAGATCATATAAACGGAAGTTTTTTCAGAATCCACCGAAGCTACCGGATTCGTAGCAGCGTGTTTTCTTGCATTGATTTCATATAGTTCATTCCGGATGATCGTCTTCAGCTCTTCCAATGGGATGGACAGAACATCCGCCCCTGCTACAAGATCGGCATCGCGTTTGAAATTCTCGATGAATATTCGTTGTTGTTCATCGCTTGTTCTGAAATCAGGAGGAATCCAGATAAATCTTGGGAATGCCAGGAAATCCTTATTCGTATTTTTATCATTTTTCAACGCACTGAATCTGGCGGCAACTTCATTCTGAATATCCGGCAGATTTTTTTGCTTTACTTCTGTTTTATCGTAATCAGAACCACTTATAAAATGAATGGACAGCTTACATTTTTCCAGATCGCCTGAAATTTTATTTTCCAGGTCCGGTGCATCAGAAGCCATAGAATAATTAGGAAGTACGGTATAACCATGACGTTGTAATTCTCTCTTGATCACGTCACGTTGCACCGAAAGGTCTCTGGCTGCATTCGCCAGATAGATATAGTCGTTGGCGGTTCCTACCGTAAGAGCACTTTCTGCTTTCTTATCTCTTGCGGCAATAATTATATCGTAAAGATCGTGCGCCAGGTCTACCAGTCTCAACCAATAAGTATTCTCTACATCCGCTTCGAAAAAATCTGTTATTTCAATACTTTCTCCTGTAGCATAGTTTATATTATATAAATTATACCCCACCAGATCTTTCAACCCTTCCGGATGTTTATTCCCCGGCACGTATGATTTAAGGACTTTGAATATCCTGTTGTGTCCGTCTTTTAACAAAAGGCCGTCCCGCTCCAGATTTCTATAGTAGGCTTCTGCCTCTTTTACATTCTGTACAGAAGTAACATAAGCATTCGAAAGTACTGCTACCATGGTCAGTGCTTTCGAAGAGAGTTCTTCTGAAGCATTGCCCGAAGAGACGAGTATTTTTGGTTTTTCTCCCATCAATTGGGTCAACAGTCTTTCCAAAAAATTCTGAAAGCTGTCTACCCATCCTTTTGGATATCTTTCCAACGGTTCATTATCCGCTCCAGAAAAACTGATTACTATATCGTATTCAAATTTCATTATTATACTACCCGTTTTTATTTACGATGCTTATTTAGTATTTGCGGTGAATATTACGTTCAGAGGTTCACCTCCAATCAATTAATTTTTACTGATATCTTCCAGTTCTTCTACCAGAACATCATGTTCTTCCAATACTTTATGCTCTACAAAACCAGCGATCACCCCTTCCATCATTTCGTGAGACTGAGACATCATTTCATAGAAATGCTCTCTTTCGATTTTGTACAGCATTACTTGTCCTAACGCAATTATATCGTACGTATTCACATCTGTTTCGAGGACAAGATCTTCTCCGATCAGATCTCCTTTGGCCATCCTGGACACTACTTTGTCTCCGTCTCTAAGCTCAAGCACTCCTTCTACCACCACATACAGCGGGATATTACCTGTATCTCCTTTTCTCAGGATATGGTCTCCCTGATTAAAATACAGTTCTTCGATATTATCTGCAATCCCGGATAAGAATACTCCATGGATGCTGGCGAACGCTTTCACGTCTTTCAACACGATTATTTTATCGATCTGAAGTTGTTTTTTATTCCCTGCTTTGTCCTGAGCAAGAATGATCCCATCCAATTCTTTTTTATGCTCCCCTATTCTCATTGTATAGTTATGATAGGCTTCCTTATCTAACTGATAAATGGCATAAGCGGCTGTTTCTCTCAGCAGTGAATCCGGATTAAATAAATTGGCTACAAGATCGTCAGTTACTACTGCCTTCGGCATTTTGCAATACAGGTACATCGCACAAGCCTTGGTCCAGCGATTGATATAGTTGTAATCGCGGTTGATGATCTCTATCAATACCTGTCTCGCACTAAATTTTTCCCGGAAATAATGTTGCTGTAGCTTTTCTATTTTATCCTGAATAGGGATTTCATCCAGTAGCGGGAACAGCACTGGCTTTAGTTCGTCTGCGATGAATACATTCAGCAACTCGATCGCATAAAGAATACCTTCTGACGTGCGACTTTCAATATTTTGCCTCACCAATTGTATGGAGTTAGGATCATACACAAGGGACAGAAGCATAAATATTTTATTATCCGCCGATTCTATCTCTTCCAGTAAGGCTCTTTTCAGATACCGTGCTTCCGCATTATCCCCCAACTCTACATAGGCTGTAATACTCCAAGCTGAATTTCCGATCTCCTGCTCGATGGCATGGATAATCCTGGTGGCTTTATGCCCTTCGGCCTGAAAACCACATCCACTCAGGGAAAGTAAAACCTGGGCCATCACATTTTTATCCGGAAAATCGATCTTACTCCACAGGTACTCTGTCACTTCTTCTCCTCCGAACCGGCCGTACATCTGTACGATCTTTACCATCACTTCAGTAGACTGTCCTGATTTATAGAAAGCCAGTTCCAATGCCGGCAATATTTTTTCTCCGACGGCAAACAACGCTGCGGCAGCCGTGTTTCCAAACATAGGAGAGCCAAGGTTTTCGATCATCAACGGCCAGTACTCCGAGCGACTGGTTTTCCCAGCCGAAATAATAGCAGCAGCTCTTACATGCAGGTCACGGTCACGCATCAAATCCAGCAGCAACTGAATGTTAGAATCGTCAATGGTCCGGTGAATCAGTTTAGCTGCGAGCAATCTTTCCCTGACATCTGTTGATTTCACCAATTGATATATTTTATGATTCGATAGTGCCAGGAGTTCTGCATCGTTTAACTTTTCCAGGGCTTCGTTGGCCATCGTCTTTACTTCTGCGGAGTCTTCCAGCTTAATCACATTCCGCAGGGTACTGGTAGCCTGAATACTTTTAAAGTCCTCTATTTTTTTGATGGCATATTTCCGGATATCTTCAGAAGGATCATACACCAGTTCATTGGAAGAGTTTTCCAGCAAAACAGGTTCTATCCGTTCCATTAGTTTAAGAGTATAAATTACTTTTTCAGGTTCTGTACTTTGCAGTTCCTTTTTCATAACACTAATGGGAGAATATTCATGTTTGGTACTCGCCAGCTTTGCTTTTTGAAAGTTAAGCGAATCAAGAAGGGTGAACTGATAGCTGCCATACAACCTCACACTGGACAGCATATAGCCAAGACAGATCAGGAGGAGAATAAAGCTATAATGTTCCAGCCGGATATAAGTGATCAGTCCAAAAGCAAAAATGGCCACACCGGCAAGTGCCCAGGAAAACTGACGGAACACCCCTTCTACTTTCGTCTGTACATCATGACGGATGTTAGAATCCAGCGGGATAAAAAAGTTTTTCAGAATAGGTTCCTCAAAGGTATCTTTTGCCACCTCAAAGAATAGCTTGCTGATGGCTATGAATACGAAAAACATCACATTATTTCCTGTCAGCACATCGTCTCCAAATACCCCCATCAGTCCGGCGAGCACAGAGAAAAAGGCAACCAGTATCGGCAGGATCAACAGAGATACTTTCATGCCATACTGCTCAATAATACGGTCTCCTATAAAGACCTGCATCAGCAAGCTGATGATCGTCAGGATACCTCCGTAATAAGCGAGGAAGTTGTTAAGATCTTTTTCTACGGGAAAGTTATAAGAGGAGGATAATAAAAAAGAGTATTCTATAAAAAGGCCGGATACGACAGAGAGGAGAAACACTAGGGACAGCAGACGGACATATTTGTTTTTGATCAGAGCATCCATCCTGCTGGACTGGGTAAGGTCTGACCTCACCGAGACTTTTATCAATCTATCCGTCCCGAACTTTATATTAAAGACGATCTGTGCGAGGAGTGAGATAAAAACACTCAGCGCACTCCAGTAAAGGTAATCTTTCACGTCGGCCAGGTTGAGCAAAGGGATCGCAAAAAATGCAAAAGCAGTGGCAAACATACTTCCCTGATCCACCGTACCGGTAATTCTCTTTTCCTGTTTCAAATTAAAGGCTCTTGAGACCGTACCGTAATACCCAAGAAGAGTTAAGGCATTGAAAGGCCCCAGACAAGCGAAGGCAACTACGATCATTCTATAATAATCTTCGGAATATTCTGCTACATGCTCCAGTTCGAAAGAGACCAGGCTTACCCCCAGAAGAACAATCAGCAAAGTAACGATGGCCAGTCTTGCAAAAGATACGAGATTTTGCAGGGTAGAAAAAATAAGAGTAGTGATGATCCCTAATACCCCTGTCACAATAATGGAAACCGGCAGCGGATAACTGAAGACTACCTGTTTCCAGAACCAACCGAGTTTCAGTTCATCCGAAGAAGCAAGTTGTTCAATATCATTTAACTGGTCCAGGAAAAGCGTACTTACCGTTACATCATAGGTAACGACAAAGGCTCCAAGAAAAAAGGAATAAAATAAAAGAAGGTATACTCTACTTTCTTCTGAAGCATCAACGTCTAGTATCCTTCGGAGAAATTTTCTCATTATATTCCTATTTATGAATTGGATTGCGGCCTGTTAGCGAGGGCTAAAGTAATGACTTTTACCTTATTTAAAAAATTTAAGGCTTAAAAATCCACTAAAAATAGTCAAAAAACACAAAATCCGGCGGGTAAATTCAATATAATCTTTTTTTAAACATATATTATAAATCTTACATGGTAAAAACCCTAAAAAAGAACCGGACAGCCTTTTGTTCGTATAAGTCTGTCCGGCTCCTTACAATCTATTGATTACAGGTTATTTGTGTACAGGAATCTGTTCAAATTTCACTGCAGGTTGCGTACTGTCTTTGTATGCTTTCCGGGGCTTCAGATTCAGGACCTGGAACATTTCTTTATCTTCGTTTACTTCCGGATTAGGAGTCGTCAGCAGTTTGTCTCCTGCAAAAATTGAATTGGCTCCTGCAAGGAAACACAAAGCCTGCTCTTCGGTACTCATAAGCACTCTTCCTGCCGATAACCGTACCATTGCTTTAGGCATGATAATGCGTGCAGTGGAAATCATTCGCACCATTTCCCATACAGATACCCTTGGCTGCTCTTCCAGCGGAGTACCTTCTACCGGTACAAGCGCATTGACTGGTACGGATTCAGGATGTTCCGGTAAATTGGCTAGTGTCAGCAACATTCCGATCCGGTCGTTGTGGGACTCTCCCATTCCGATAATACCTCCCGAGCATACTGATATTTTGGCGTTACGCACATTGTCCAGCGTTTCCAGACGATCGTCGTAGGTACGGGTAGAGATGATTTTATCATAGTGCTCTTCACTCGTATCCAGGTTATGGTTATATGCATACAGACCAGCGTCTTTCAATTTGACAGCTTGCTCTTCGGTAAGCATTCCAAGGGTACAGCATACTTCCATTCCCATGTGGCTTACGCCTTTCACCATTTCCAGCACTTTGTCAAAGTCTTTGTTGTCACGCACTTCCCGCCAGGCAGCTCCCATACAAAAACGGGTACTTCCGTTTTCCCGGGCATTATTGGCAGCCTGCAACACTTCTCCTACTTCCAGAAGTTTGTGCACTTTCACATTGGTATGATACCTTGCGGCCTGAGGACAATAAGAGCAATCCTCCGGGCATCCTCCTGTCTTGACGGACATAAGTGTACAAACCTGAACTTCCTGGGGATCGTGAAATTCTCTGTGTACCGTAGCTGCTTTATACATGAGATCCAAGACCGGAGTGTTATAGATCTGAGTGATTTCTTCTCTGGTCCAGTTATTTCTGATTTCTGTCATGCGTTTTGGTTTAAATACAGAACACAAAAATAAGGTATTTTTAGTTTTATCAATACTTTATAGCTGTTTTCTAGTAATGCCTGCTCTCCAGCTATTTTTACGTATTCCTAAATAAAAGTACCAAAAAAGGGAAAGGTACCTCTCCCCTTTTCGGTTTGTGATACCTTTTCCCTTTTGGTGACTAGTCTTTGAATGATAAACTACACGTTGTCAAAACGATATTTAAAGATCTCATAGTCCTGGAAATCCTTTTTCAGGTCAATTCCCAGATCTCTGATATGTCCTTCGCTGATGTCATATACCCAGCCATGGATCTGTACATTTTCACCTTTTTTCAACGCTTTCTGATAGATGGTAGTCATGGCCAGATTGTATACCTGCTCCCTTACCACCAATTCCACCAGTTTCCTGTGTTTTTTATCCTCGTCCAGCAATCCTGACAATTCCGATTTATGAAGGCGATATACTTTTTGTATATTTCTCAACCATTTGTCAATCAGTCCGTGGTACTTACCGTCTACTGCTGCTTTGACTCCACCACAACCATAGTGTCCGCATACAATGACATGGTGTACTTTCAGTACTTCTATGGAATACTGCAGTACAGCCATCAGGTTCAGATCGGTATCCACCACAAGGTTGGCAATATTTCTGTGTACAAACATTTCGCCAGCCTCCGTACCGGTCATTTCATTGGCGGTAATACGGCTATCGGAGCATCCTATAAACAAATACTTAGGAGCCTGCCCCAACGCTAATTTTTCAAAATAAGTAGGATCTTCTGCCAGTTTTTCCTTTACCCAATCCCTGTTGTTGTTAAACAGTTTATCATAGTCCTGTTGAATAATCCTGTCCAGCTCTTCGTTTTCAACCAGCTCATATTTATCTTCCACGTCTATGATCTCCACTTTTACATTTTTACTTGGAGCATTAATCTTAAAGTCTTCGATAATTTCAAGAATATCTTCGTCTATAAAACGAGATTTACTTCCATCGATGACCACGTGTGCATTATTGGGTACTTTGCTAAGTTTATACAAGATACTGGCCTTATTCAGGAAAGAAACTTCTTCTGCTAATTCAAGCCGGATCTTTACACCATAGTTCGAATCCTGCTTGTTGTACACATAAGGGTTCAGTACATTTCTCCTTAAAATAAAGAACAACGCAACGACCGTTCCGATGCCTATTCCCAGCAAAAGATCTGTAAATATAACGGCGATGATCGTGACGGCAAAAGGCAGAAACTGCTCCCATCCTCTTTCATATTGTTCTTTGATCAGCGATACTTTGGCAAGCTTGTATCCTACGACAATCAATATTGCGGCCAAAGCTGACAATGGAATCATATTGATAATACCAGGGATCAATACAACGGCGAATAACAGGAATATACCATGAAAGAACGCTGACATTTTACTTCTGGCACCAGCATCCACGTTGGCAGAACTTCTTACTACCACTGACGTTACAGGCAGTCCTCCGATCAGCGCCGAAACAATATTTCCCATTCCCTGAGCTTTCAATTCACGGTTTTTAGGGGTATGTCTTCTCTGCGGATCCAGTTTATCCACGGCGTCTACTCCCAACAATGATTCAAGACTTGCGATCAGGGCTAATTTGAATCCTATAATATAGACCAGACTATTTTTAAACGCCGAGAAATCCGGGTACGTGAACGTTTTCACAAAAGCACTAAATCCTTCTGTGGCGGCCAATTGAACAAGATGTTCATCCATTACTACCAGTGAAGGAAAATATAAAGAGAATACCAGGTTAATCACTACGCCCAACACTACGACCACAAACGATCCATGGACCAACACTTTTTTGGTCATTTTAAACTTCTCCCAAAGAATCAATACAGCCATTGAAATCATGCTGATCACCAACGCTCCGGGAGTGATCCGAAGGAATGCCGCATAGATCTCTGTAAACGTATTTTCATTGTCTTTCTGAAAGAAGTCGAAATCTCCTTCATAGTCCATATCATATCCTAATGCATGGGGGATCTGCTTTAAGATCAGAATAATTCCGATGGAGGCCAGCATTCCTTTGATGACACTGGAAGGGAAAAAGCTTCCGATCACCCCGGCTTTGGTCACACCAAAAATCACCTGAATGATCCCGGCTACCAATAACGCAAGCAAGAATACTTCATAGGACCCCAGCTCAGCAATAGAGGTCGCGACAATCACTGTCAGTCCGGCAGCCGGACCACTTACGGACAAAGGAGACTGGCTGAATAAAGATACTACCACCCCTCCTACAATACCTGCCAGAATTCCCGCCAGTATAGGAGCTCCTGAAGCGAAGGCTATTCCTATACACAAAGGAAGCGCTACCAAAAACACTACCAGCGCTGAGGATAGGTCATAAGGCAGATTTTTTACGTCTATACTTGATTTTAAATTTTCTTTAAAAGCCATTTTAGTAACAAATAATAATTTTTAGTTAATAGATTCGGAAGATTATGATACCAGAAGATCTGATACCGGCACTAATATACCTATCGACTCAAAGTTGTTCTTTGAGCGTTAAGCTATGGGGGTAATACGTCGGGGAGGGGGTGTTTCTATATCAAAATAGGAGGAAAAAAGTGCGGAATCTTCGGGACTCCGGAACGAATCTTTGTACGCAGCCATGTTCATGAAATCAAAGGAATTGAGTCCTTTGATATTTTTGCATCCTTTCTCCGTTTCTTCACATGAACATGTTTCTTCTTCTGTTTCTTCTTCAGCGGGCCAGCTGCCCGCAGGATCCCAAAAAAGTGACAAACAGTCTTCCGTACCAACAATTTCATGTACATAACTTATAAGTAGCATACTATTGCTCTGTATAAATATACAGAAGAGCATCAAATAGATATACTTATTAAGCTTTTTCATCTCACTTCTCGGCCCCAATATACGAAAAAAACTTATTTAACTATCAGCTTGTACGGCAACCTGGCTTGAATACCATTAAGTTTTTCCAGATCCTTTACCGAAGTAACATAAGGGTAAACAAATCCCAGCTCTTTTTTAAGTATTTCCCTCGTACGGGCTTCTTCATCTCCCATTTCAGCAATTAATTGCTTCCAATAAAAATTCTTTTGTTCCGGCCAGTATACCACTTCATAGTCTGCACTCAATCCGGCTTTTTGGGCGGCGATCTGAATGGCCTCCTGTATTCCTCCCAAGGTATCAACCAGCTTGAGTTTTAATGCTTCTTTCCCGGACCAGACTCTTCCTTCCGCATATTTCTTCAATTCTTCCTGGTCCATATTCCGGCCCTGAGCAGCTTTAGAGGTAAAATCTTCGTAGATCTTATCTACTTCCTTCTGTATAATTTCTCTTTCGTAATCGGTAAGCGTCCTGGTAGATGATCCTATGTCTGAGAAATGTCCGGTAGTTTCACGATCAGTCGTGACCCCGAGTTTTTCCCGGAGAAAATCCTCGATGTTTAACATCAATCCAAAAACTCCGATAGAACCGGTGATGGTAGTAGGTTGTGCCACGATCGTATCGCAGCCCATTGAAATATAATATCCGCCGGAAGCGGCTACATCTGACATAGAAGCAATAATCGGCTTCACCCCACGGGTCAACACGACCTCATTCCAGATCACATCAGAAGCCAGCGCACTTCCTCCCGGTGAATTGACCCTCAGCACGATCGCTTTTACGTTTTTATCTTTTCTCGCTTTTCTGATCTGCGCCGCCAGGGTTTCAGAACCTATGACCTCCTCACTTCCTTTTCCGGAAACAATCTCTCCGTTGGCAATGATCACCGCTACTTTACTGTCCGACACTTTCAGGCTTTCACCCTTTTCCAGCAGAGCCGAATAACTTACAAATCTCATTTTTTCATCTTCTTCCAGACCGGTCTGCTGACGGATATAAGCTTCTACCTGATCGTAATATTCTATGTCTGTCACTAAGCCATACCCCAGGGCATCCGACGCATTATGGATCAACATGGAATCGGAAATTACTTTCAACTTTTGATACTCCAGTTTTCTTGCCGAAGCAATGTTCTCAAGATAGGTATCGTAAATAGAATTCATATAAGACCGTACCTGCTCCCTGTTGGCACTGCTCATTTTTTCCAACAGGAACGGTTCTACTGCGCTTTTAAAACTTCCTACTTTAAATACCTCTACCTTGATGTCCAGTTTTTCCAACGTTCCTTTAAAGAAAAGTAACTCCGATTCCAATCCGTTAAACTCTAAAGAACCTACCGGAGGAAGCGAGATTTTATCTGCCACGGAAGCGAGGTAATAAGCTCCTTCGCTGTACGACTCTCCATAGGCAACAATAAATTTGCCGGAGGATTTAAAATCTATCAGCGAGGTCCGGATTTCCTCCAGGGAAGCAAATCCTGCCTGAACCGTACTAAGATCCAGATAAATGCCTTTGATATTATCATTACTTTTAGCCAGCGAAATCGCTTCTTTTAATTCCAGCAGTCCAATAACAGAACGTGAAGGAAGCAAAGTCAATCCTGAAAACGCTTTATCCCGTTCTACAATCTCCTTATCCAGTTTTAATTTCAGTACGGAAGCTGATTTTACTTTTTCGTTTCCTTCGGATGAAAACATAGCTACTACAAACAGAAAGCCGATTAGAGATATGAACAGAAAAACAAAAAGTCCTATTACAACGCTAAAAACATTTTTTATAAAGTTCCACATATAGAGTTACATTTGTATTTATCAAAGATAGAATAATTTAACATAGAAATGAATACTGCTTATATTCTTCTGGGGACAAATCTTGGGGATAAAACAGCCAACATTAAAACAGCCTGCCAGAAAATAAGTTCCGGGTGCGGTACGATCTTACAACATTCTTCTTTGTATGAAACATCTCCCTGGGGAGTAACAGAACAGGCTTCGTTTTTGAATTGTGCACTTTGCCTTAACACTCCTTATGCCCCGGAAATACTTCTGCAACGACTCTTAGACATAGAAAAAGAGATGGGAAGAATACGGATCCAGCAATGGGGGGAACGTCTGATTGACCTCGATTTATTGTATTTTAATCGTGAGATCATCCGTACCGAGCAACTTACACTGCCTCATCCCGAGCTTCAAAACCGGAATTTTGTCCTGGTCCCTTTATGTGAAATCGCTCCTGATTACCTCCACCCGGTATTGGGGCGAAGCAATCAGGAACTTCTCGACAACTGTCCGGATGAAGGAACCGTTACCAAAATTTCGTCTACCTTCTTATAAAGATGTGGCCAAATGCTTCAGGAACTTTTACTTCCCAGCAATTATTTTTAAATACAACCGGTACGTTAATCCCGTCTACATAACATTCTTTAGGCACAAATGGCAGTCCGTGAATACTTACCACAGAGGTTTTATAGGTAGGTTCATAACCACGGTGTGTGTAGGACTGTTCGATGTTATAGCCTTCTTTCTGATCAAAGGTTCTAAATTTTTTCGTATTGAATTTTCCCTGAAGATGTTCATAACCGTCTCCGGCATCTTCATACAAGAAAGATTCTACCTGTTTTCCTTCAAAATAGGCATGCAGAAATAATTCTTCTACTGCAAATTCACCTACATATTGCATCAGCGGATACATCGGTATAACGGCCCCTGCCCTGACATAAATCGGGATTATATTAATGGGAGCTTCTGCCCACACTTCGTTTCGTCCGGCTACATATTCATCACTCCAGTAATAATACCAGTTGCCTTCCGGCAGATACAGCCAGCGTCCGTCTACCTCTTCCTGCATGATAGGGCATACCAGCAGGTTGTCTCCTACCCCAAATTCATCCTGGCGAAAATGAGTTTCGGTATCTCCCGGATCCAGAAACGTAAGTGGCCTTAAGGCAGGCGTTCCATAGTTGACGTGCTGCCAGAAAACAGTATAGAAATAAGGCAGCAATTTATATCTTAATTCAATATAAGCTTTGGCAATCGCTTCCACTTCTGCTCCAAAAGACCAGGGTTCCTGTTCCCCATGATCACCGGAAGAGTGCGTACGGCAAAACATATGAAAAATTCCTAACTGGATCCAGCGGGCATACAGTTCTCCGGTAGGCGACTGAATGAAACCTCCTATATCCGATCCACAAAACGAAATACCGGAGATACTTAACCTCTGGCATTGCCTGTTGGCAATGGCAAGATGCTCCCAGCTGGCCACATTATCCCCTGTCCATACAGAGGAATAGCGCTGTACTCCTGAGTAACCGGAGCGTGTAATCACAAAAGGCCGGTTCGGACTCATGAATTTTTTCACTCCTTCGTAGGTGGCACGCGCCATCTGCATTCCATAGACGTTGTGCGCTTTCCGGTGACTGCCCGAATCCCCGTCGTAATCATGACGGACATCGTATGGCATCGTTTCTATTTCAAAAACAGCCGGTTCATTCATGTCATTCCAGACACCTTTGACGCCCGTTTCGATGAGTCCTTCGAAAAGATCTCTCCACCAATCTCTGACTGCGGGGTTTGTAAAATCCGGAAAATTACATTCTCCCGGCCATACTTTTCCTTTCATCAACGGACCATCCATCCGTTTACAAAAGTATCCTTTTTCAAGTGCTTCTTTATACACCCAATATTCCTCATCGATCTTAATCCCCGGATCTATAATCACGATCGTTTTAAATCCCTGTTCTGCGAGTTCACGTACCAGTCTTTTCGGATCAGGGAAATAGACCTTGTTCCAGGTAAAACACCTGAATCCTTCCATATAATCAATATCCAGGTAGATGCTGTCACACGGGATATTCCGTTCCCGGAATCCGTCACAGATCTCTTTTACTTTTCCTTCCGGGTAATAGCTCCATTTACACTGATGATACCCCAGCGCCCAAAGAGGCGGCAGTTCCGGTTTCCCCGTCATATGTGCATAGGTTTCCGAAACTTCCATCAGGTCGGGGCCATAGATAAAATAATAATTCATTTCTCCTCCCTGCGCCCAAAAGCTGGTTACATTCTTTCTTTCTACGCCGAAATCAAAAAAACTCCGAAAGGAATTATCCAGAAAAATCCCATAGGCCTGCTTATGATGAAGGCCGAAAAAGAAAGGGATATTTTTGTAAATAGGATCGGTATCTTTTCCAAAAGCATATGTATCTTTTCCCCATAGTTCCAGGCGTTTCCCCCGCAGATCCAGGTCTGTAGGCTTGTCGCCCAACCCAAAGAAATGCTCTCCGCTCTGTACCTTCCGGGTAACCATGACGATATTTCCACCGTACTTGAGGTGTTCCTGGTAATGAAATCCTTTTTCATCTTCTGAAATCAATCCTCCGTTCAGGTCCAACATCTTTATATGAAGATCCTGCTTTGCAATACTACATTTCAGACAGGCTGTCACGATCCAGTATTCTTCTTCCTCTTCTATAAGCTCAAGGGCTTTCAATTCTCCTTTGTATTCATGGGCAAATGAATAGGAAAAATCACGCATAAAAACGCCATCCGTAGCATAACGAAACCGGATCACTTTGTCACTTTTTACACTAACCTCCAATGCCAAATGATTGGCACATCTGAAATAAAAATTATCTTCTTCTCTCTTCCAACTTACTATTTCTGCGGGAAAATTTTGTGAGACCACCTGCTCGTGGCCAAGATTCATATAGCTTTCCATACCCTGTCTCTACTGTTTATTAGATTCTAAAGATAGAAATTATTTTTTAGTTATCAGGACAGTAAACTAAACAATTGCAATAATATTTATTAATAATCCAATATAGTTCCTGATGAATCAGGTGTATGAAGAGCGCCAGACAGGACGGAGTCGTCTGTCAGACCGGAACAAATAAGATTCAAGATAGTAAAAATCAGAGGAGGCTAAGATTGATTTATCTGCAATCCGATCTCTTGGATCCTGTAATCTAACAGATGATTCCCGGTAACTTCCAGGCATCTCTGATGGACCTTTCGTATGATTTTAGCAAATTAACTTACTGCACAGAACCGGCAGTCGTGTGATTTTCTTCCTTTACAAAAGTTCTTAAGATCTTATCAATCCTTTTCTTTTGTCTGAGATGATGCTTCTGATGCATGGTAATAAGTTCATACCATTCCCGGGCAGTTAATCTACCCAGCTTAGGATGTTTGATTTTATAGGCATGATCATTTTTTTTATCGATCTCTACCGCAAGTTTATTCATCTCTTTCAAAAAAGCGTACATCATATCGCGCGCTTTCTCGGGTGTCTCGATCTGTGCCGGCACATAATCCGGCTGTCCTTTTATTTTTACCGGCAGATACCCTCCCATTCCAAAAAGTATTCCTCCCTTGATCGTTTTCCCTCCCATGGCCGCACCATTTCTATTGGCCAGGCAATCTTTGATCGCCCGTATATGATTATCATAAGTTCCCTGGATAAGGTGATCATAAAGCTGTCCTATCGTCCAGGCTGAAGCAGTAGTTTTTCTTTTGAATTGATTTTCTCCATAGTACTCCAACTCCTTCAGCAAATATTTTGCTACTGGTAAAAATTTTTGCTGATATATTTTTTCTGCACTCACGATCGGTCCATTGTTCTTATTAAAAGCAAAAATATAGGTTTTTAAATTCTGCTTTAAATTATCTTATCAAAATTTTTCTTCTACCCCCATCCCAAATAAGGCGAAATCATACTTAACAGGATCGGCCGGGTCAAAAATCTTCAGGCTTTCGGTCAGCTCCACAGCAGTATTCCAATCTGTCTGCGGTCTTGAAACCAGTTTTAACCGGCGGGCCACCCGGTCTACGTGTACATCGCAGGGACAGATCAACTGGGCTGGGCTTATTTTCTTCCAGATACCGAAATCCACTCCCTGTGTATCGTTCCGCACCATCCACCTCAAAAACATATTTAACCGTTTACAGGCTGATTTCCGGGCAGGTGTGGAAATATGCTTACGTGTACGCTCCGGAAATTCTTCCAGGCTAAAAAAGGTAGTATGAAAATTGATCAAGGCCTGTTCGGTATTGACACCCTGATATTTTTTCTCTTTTACAAAAGCATCTTCCAGTGATCCGGACGATTTGTACAGCTCTGAAAAGAAAGAGATAAAATAAAGCAGATCCGTATCGTTAAAGGTACGATGCTTAAAATTCAACAGTTTTTTCAGATCGTTGTCTTTATGATTCAGTACAAAATCATAAGGAGCATTGTCCATCCTCCGAACCAGTTCTTTGCATTTATTGATGATCGTCACCCGTTGTCCCCAGGCCAATACAGCCGCTACGAATCCCATAATCTCAATATCCTGTTTTTGGGTAAAAAGATGCGGGATACAGACCGGATCATTGGGTATAAAATCCGGACGGTTGTATTGCTCATACTTTTTATCCAGAAACTGCTTTATGTCTTTCTTCATGCGATCATAAAAGAAAAGGGTTTAAAGCCTAAACCCAAACCCTTTTCATAACATTCTTGTGCTTCCCGGAACAATCAAACAGAATGTCCCGCCGAAATTATTTCGTATTATTTTCTATTTTGAATTTCTACGTAGTCACGTGTATTGTGTCCTGTATAAATCTGTCTTGGTCTTCCGATAGGTTCTCCGGCATCTCTCATTTCTTTGTACTGAGCGATCCAACCCGGAAGACGTCCGAGTGCAAACATTACTGTAAACAGGTCTGTCTGAAGGCCAAGTGCACGGTAAATGATACCTGAATAGAAGTCTACGTTTGGATACAGTT
Source organism: uncultured Chitinophagaceae bacterium (assembly GCA_964437245.1). Classification (GTDB taxonomy): domain Bacteria; phylum Bacteroidota; class Bacteroidia; order Cytophagales; family Cytophagaceae; genus JANYCO01. The sequence continues at coordinate 18,027 of CAYTGJ010000021.1, read as the reverse complement.
TTCTTTCCACGAAATAAGGATCGCTCAAGGCTGCCTGCTCCAGTTCCTTCGCAATTTCCAATACAGGATCGTTCACTCCCAGTTTATTCAGGATATCGTCACAGGCTTTTTTAATAATTTTGGCACGTGGGTCAAAGTTTTTATACACCCGGTGTCCGAAGCCCATCAGTCTTACTTCCTTGGTTTTTACCTTTTCAATATAATCTTTGGTTTTCATTCCGGAAGTTTTGATCTCATCAAGCATTTCGATCACCTCCTGATTAGCACCTCCGTGCAGCGGTCCCCAAAGGGCATTAATACCGGCTGCGATAGAAGAATATAAACTGGCATGTGCCGAGCCTACTATTCTTACGGTAGAAGTCGAACAGTTCTGCTCATGATCCGCATGAAGGATCAAAAGTTTATTCAACGCATCGGTTACTACCGGATCGATTTCATAATCTTCGTTTGGCATTGCAAACATCATATGAAGGAAATTTTCCGTGTAGCTTAATTTATTTTTAGGATACATCAACGGCATTCCTTTGGAATTTCTATATGACCATGCTGCGATCGTCGGCAGTTTGGCCATTAACCGTACGATTGTCAGATCCATCTCGTCTTCACTGGCATCCTGATCAATAGATCCCGGATAAAAAGCAGTGAGTGAGCTTACTGCCGAAGATAACACTCCCATCGGGTGAGCGGTGGAAGGGAATCCTCCAAAAATCTTTTTGATGTCTTCGTGCAGGTTGGTATGTTTCTTAATTCTTTTTCTAAAGTGCTCCAACTGATCAACAGTAGGAAGATTTCCATAGATCAACAGGTATGAAACTTCAAGGAAGGAAGCTTTTTCTGCTAATTGTTCGATCGGATACCCTCTGTAACTCAGAATACCTTTTTCTCCATCTAAAAATGTAATGGCACTTTTAGTGGCTCCGGTATTTTTATAACCTGTGTCCAGGGTAACGTAGCCTGTCACATCTCTTAATTTAGAGATATCAATGGCTTTTTCGCCTTCCGAACCTACAATTACAGGAAACTTGTAACTCTTCCCGTCAATAATTATTTCTGCTTGATCTGACATAATGATTTATTAAAAATTAACATTCTTAGAATTTATACCGAGCGAAAATAAAGAAAAATCGGAATCTAAAAAACAATAAAGAGCATTAATCAAGTAAAAAATTTTATATTTTATCTTCCTTAAAATCAAGATATTTAACAAAAAAAGTTATATTTATTAAATTTAAAATACAAATAATACAATTTCCAACACATAAATTCACTCAAAATTTTATTATTCTAAGAGAATTGCTTTATTTAGAGTCTTATTAATAAAAGCAACAAACAAGCGTGATGCAATTTTTGAAGTACCATATTTTATCTTTTCTTTTTCTTTTTCTTTTTACCCTTGCCATACAAGCACAACCTCTGACAGAATTAGCTGAAGAAGATGAATATTTTTTAAAAAATTATGACATCCTGGAAGATGAGCATAAAGAGTATACCATTGAAGAAGTCAGCTCTCCGGAGTTTTCAGCCAAGTTCGTTGCCAATAAAGAAAAAATGGGAGTCAACCATAACATTAACTCGGCCTATTGGTTACGCTTCAATATCAAGGACCTCTCCCAGGAAGATAAACACTGGTTAATAGAAGCCTATGACTTTAAAATTGATCATTTGGACCTTTATGTTCAGGATAAAAACGGACGTATCGTAGAGAAAAAATCCGGTGATGCATTGCCGTTTACTACCAAGATTTTTCATCACAAAAATCTGGTATTCGATTTTCCTACTGCAAAGGATACTACCACAACCTTTTACATGAGAATTGAAGCCAATGAGTACGTAGTATTTATTCTTGTATTAAGAAGCTACCAACGATTTGTAAATTATGCACTCTCCGAATATTGGTTTTTTGGAATATTCTACGGCATTATTGTTTTAATTGTCCTGCTGAACCTATTCCTTTTTATTACGCTTAAAGACACCACTCATTTACTTTATGTTTGGTACGTCCTCAGTGTAGGGGTCTATTCAATGACTACCAGTGGAATAGGATTTCAATATTTATGGCCGGACTTCCCGGTTTTAAATGCCTATGCCTCTTCTTTTGCAGCTCTTTCTGTAGTTATTTCTGCGCTGCTCTACTGCAAAAGTTTCCTTATCCCGAACGTCAACGCACCGTTTATCAGAATTGTACTATACACAGTTATCGGTCTCCGGCTGGGGATATTCCTTTTCCAGCTGATCTTCAATCCGGCCGAACTCTGGGATCCTTTGCTGGACTGGGCAGCACTTTTTGTAGCGTACCTGGCAGGAATTTACTGTTGGGTAAAAGGGTTCCAACCTTCCCGTTTTTATGTCATGGCATTCTCTTTTGTATTCGTGGGATTCCTCATCTCATCCCTTCTGAATGTCGGTATCATTAAAACCAGTTCGATCTTCGTTGTTTACTCTCTCAATTTTGCAATCGTCCTTGAAATCATATTTTTATCGCTGGCTCTTGCCGACCGGGTGAATACATTTAAAAAGGATAAAGAAGCCGAGCAAAAGGAAAAAATCAATCAGCTGATTAAAAATGAATCGCTTCAGGCAGAGATCATCGACCAACTGAAAGAGAACGAAGCCCTGAAAGACAAAGTAAACCAGGAACTGGAGGCAAAGGTTAGGGAACGTACGGTAGAACTGGAAGCTGCCAACGAAGAGATCCATCGCATGAATGAAATTCTTCAGGCCGATAATGTAAAACTGGAAAGCAGTGTAAAAGACCTTTCCAAAGCACGGGTCATGCAAAAAATTGTAAGCTTTGAAGAGTTCCAGAACATCTATTCGGACGAAAACGCCTGCCTGGATTATCTGTCCAACCTGAAATGGGCCAAGGGATACAAATGTGAGAAATGCGGCAATACCAACTATAGTAAAGGACCGGTACCTTATTCCCGCCGATGCTCGAAATGCAGTTATATAGAATCTGCTACGGCCAACACTATCTTTTACAGGTTGAAATTTCCTATTGTGAAAGCTTTCTATATGGTATTCCTGGTGAGTAACCGGAACGAAATTACGGCGGATGAACTTTCTGAAAAACTCTCCCTGCGCAGACAGACCTGCTGGGCCTTCAAAAGGAAAGTACTCGACGCCATCCAATCCAAAAAACGTCCGAAAACCGATACGGACGGATGGAGCTACCTCGTTTTAGGACATATTGAAGACAAAATGCCTAAAAAAACACAAAAAGAAGAAGAAGAGTAAGAAGTATCACCAAATACATAATGAGGTCTACCTTAATGTAGGCCTCATATTTTTTATAAAATTCTTTTAATCCCATTTTTTGCTTTAATTTTGCCTAAAATTAACAATTAAAATGGAAATCGTAAAAGCGGACCTTTCCCACATAAAAGCAATCGCTCCTAAAGCCTGGGCTGACTTCGAAGCTTTTTATCAAACCAATTTTCCGGACTATTTCTCAGACAGCAAGTTACAGCCAGAAAACCTTCCGTTTGAATTGCTGTTAGGATTGCTCCTGCGCTATTTCATTGAAAACGGTGTAGAATGGGACGTAAGCAATACCGAATACAATATGCTGCCCGAAACCCTGACCGAAGTATTTGAGAGCTACGAAAAAGTGATTTCTCATTATTCCTGACGCTTCCGCTGGTCTTCTACTCTCCCTGCCTGCCTGCAGGTATTGTACTGATATCCCACAAGAAGACCGATCCTGCTTACTAGTTTAACTTACGTCAAAACATTCCTAACCATACAACAATGCTAAAAAATGCAAAGGGTGGATTTACTGATATGGACTTCAGTACTCTAGCCAATCTCATCCCCAACGTCCTGTTGGTAGGCGCTTATACCGCCCTTGTCTACTACCTGGAGCATGAAGTGTTACGATTTGACTTTAAGCCTACCTCCACTGTCTTTTCCCTTTTGGGAATTGTACTTGGTTTGCTCCTGGTATTCAGGACAAACACTGCCTACGACCGCTGGTGGGAAGGCCGCAGAATATGGGGAGGCCTGGTAGATTCAAGCCGCAATATGGCAATCAAATTACACTCCTATCTTCCCGAAGAAGATCATACCTCCAGAGAGTTTTTTGCCAAGATGATCCCTAATTATTTCTTTGCTCTTAAAGAACATATCCGAAATGGAGTACTCTATGAAGAGCTGGAAGAACCCTCCGGAAGTAAACTCTTCGAGGACCTGAAAAAGCAGCAACATGTTCCCAACAGAATCAGCGGGTTGCTTTTTCAACGCATCAACCAACTGGCTACACAAAAAGTAATTTCCCAAGAACAATTGCTGACACTGGATAAACTGGCCGATGTCTTTACCAATGCCGCCGGAGGATGTGAAAGGATCAAAAATACGCCGATGCCGAAATCCTACTCCAAACATCTTGACCGTTTTGTACTGATCTATTCCTTAATCCTTCCGTTTGGTTTCATGCATGACCTGGGCTGGTGGTCTATCCCTACCATCATGATCGTATATTTTGCACTGGAAGGGATCAAAACCATCGGGGAAGAGATCGAAGATCCTTTTGGTAAAGACGGGAATGATCTTCCTACAGATGCCATCAGCGAACGGATACGGGGAAATATAAAAGAGATTCTTTTACGCTCCTAAATATTGTACATTTCACAGAAAAGCATCTAGAATTACGGGCTTTTTCTCTATAATATTAAAAAATATTTATTATCTAACTAAGTTTTTGTATTATTACAGTCCTGAAATTTTATACTATTTTACAACAATTTAAATTACAATTATGGCATTTGATATAGACATGGTGAAGGCTGTGTATGCCGCACTACCGGAGAAAGTAGCCGCAGCCAGAAAAGTAGTAGGCAGACCACTTACACTTACAGAAAAAATCCTATATGCACACTTAACGGAGGGGTTATCCTCCAAAGCTTACGAAAGAGGTAAATCTTATGTAGATTTCAACCCTGACCGTGTAGCCATGCAGGATGCCACTGCCCAAATGGCCTTATTGCAATTTATGCAGGCAGGTCGTCCGAAAGTAGCGGTGCCATCTACCGTTCACTGCGATCACCTGATTACTGCACAGGTAGAATCGGAAGTCGATCTTTCCAAAGCAAATGTTGAAAATAAAGAAGTATACGATTTTCTATCTTCTGTCTCAAATAAATATGGGATCGGTTTCTGGAAACCAGGTGCGGGTATCATCCACCAGGTAGTGCTGGAAAACTATGCATTCCCGGGCGGGCTGATGATCGGTACCGATTCTCATACCGTAAACGCCGGTGGTCTGGGTATGATCGCAATTGGTGTAGGTGGAGCAGATGCCTGCGATGTAATGGCAGGTCTTCCATGGGAACTAAAATTTCCTAAGCTGATCGGGGTAAAACTTACCGGAAAATTAAACGGCTGGACTTCTCCTAAAGACGTTATTCTGAAAGTGGCAGGTATCCTTACCGTAAAAGGTGGAACCGGAGCAATCGTGGAATATTTCGGAGAGGGTGCTACTTCCATGTCTTGTACAGGAAAAGGAACCATCTGTAACATGGGTGCAGAAATCGGAGCTACGACTTCTACCTTCGGATACGATGCTTCTATGGAGCGCTACCTGAGAGCTACGGGCCGTGCCGAAATAGCCGATGCAGCCAACAATGTAAAAGAACATCTTACAGCAGATCCTGAAGTATACGCCAATCCGGCTACTTACTTCGATGAGCTGATCGAAATAAACCTGTCAGAACTGGAACCACATTTGAACGGTCCATTCACACCGGATCTTGCTACTCCTATTTCTCAAATGAAAGAAGCTGCTGCTAAAAACGGCTGGCCTACAAAAGTGGAAGTAGGATTGATCGGTTCGTGTACCAACTCTTCTTATGAAGATATTTCAAGAGCGGTATCCCTTGCACAGCAAGCTGTAGATAAAAATCTAAAACCTAAATCCGAATACACGATCACTCCTGGATCAGAAGTGGTAAGGTATACAATCGAACGGGACGGATTCCTGAAAGTATTTGAAAAAATAGGAGCGAAAGTTTTTGCCAACGCATGCGGTCCTTGTATCGGGATGTGGGCCAGAGTAGGCGCTGAGAAACAAGAAAAAAATACTATTGTTCACTCCTTTAACAGGAACTTTGCCAAAAGAGCGGACGGAAACCCAAATACTTATGCGTTTGTAGCTTCTCCGGAACTGGTAACAGCCCTGGCGATTGCCGGTGATCTTACCTTTAACCCTATCACAGATTTCCTTACCAACGAAAAAGGAGAAAAAATAAAACTGGATCCTCCTACAGGAGATGAGCTTCCGAAAAAAGGATTTGATGCTGAAGACCCTGGATTCCAGGCTCCGGCAGAAGACGGAAGTAAAGTAACCGTAAACGTATCTCCTACTTCTGATCGTCTGCAACTTCTTGAACCTTTTGCAGCCTGGGAGGGTGTAGATCTGAAAGGATTAAAGCTTCTGATCAAAGCAAAAGGGAAATGTACTACAGACCATATCTCCATGGCTGGTCCATGGTTGAAATACAGAGGTCACCTGGATAATATCTCCAATAACATGCTGATCGGGGCAATCAACTTCTTCAATGAGAAAGCCGACAGTGTGAAAAATCAACTGACAGGAACGTATGAAGCCGTACCAAAAGTACAACGTGCTTACAAAGCTTCCAAAATCGGCTCTATCGTAGTAGGAGATGAAAACTACGGAGAAGGTTCATCCAGAGAACATGCGGCAATGGAACCTCGTCACCTGGGAGTAAGAGCGGTATTGGTAAAATCATTTGCCCGTATCCACGAAACCAACCTTAAAAAACAAGGAATGCTGGCGCTTACCTTTGCAGATAAAGCAGATTACGAAAAAGTTCAGGAAGATGATACTGTTGATATCCTAGGACTAACTTCCTTTGCTCCAAACACTCCGCTTACCCTTGTGCTCACGCACAAAGATGGCAGCAAAGATGAGATCAAAGCAAACCATACCTACAATGAGCAACAAATTGAGTGGTTCAAAGCAGGTGGAGCCTTGAATATTATCCGTGCCAGTGTGAAAGCATAGTACGTTGAACGTTTCATAAAATAAAAAAAGGACCTTATTGGTCCTTTTTTTTATTAACAGGCTCTTTTCTCTCCTTCTGACACACGGGCCAGTAACGTTTTGGGAACTTATCCTTATCTTTGCCCAAACAATAAACAGATACGATCTACGTGACGCTTGAAAATCTAAAACTAAGTAAATTATTGACTTCAGCTATGCTGGATGCCGGGTATATAACCCCAAAAGAAATCCAGACCAAAACTATTTCCCGTATGCTGGGGGGGAAAAATATCGTTGCCATTGCTTCTCCGGGCAGTGGTAAAACCACTGCTTACGTCTTCGCTACACTTATGCGGATCAAAGGTCCTGAAGATGGAAATCCCAGGGCTGTCATCCTTGTTTCCAACAATGAACAAGCCCTGGCAATCACTGATCTTTTTAAATGGTTTGGAAAAAATACCGGTATACGAACCTATTGCCTTGCCGGGGGAAGAATCGGAGAAGAATGTATGGAAGCTCTTGAAGACGGGCTTGTCGATGTGATCATCGGTACTCCTGAAAAAATAAATACTTTATTTGCAAAATCATTACTCAACCTCCGGGCTTTACTCATGCTGGTCGTAGACGAAGCCGACAGTATTGCCCGTACCAGTCAACTGGCGATCGTTTACCATCTTTTTGAAGGCCTTACCAAATGCCAACGCCTGATCTTTGCCAACACACTCAATGACAAACTTGAGAGGCTTATTGAGCAAGCTCTTCCTGTCCATGAATTCATTGAGACCGAACTTCAGGAAACAGCACCTGGCATCATTCCTATGGCGGTATATACAATCTCTAACTATAAGGCAAAACTGAACTTACTGGAATTGCTGCTCCGGGATCCGGCTCTTCTCTCCAAGGCAGTGCTTTTCACCAATACCAAAGCCTCTGCCGAAGCCTTACATAACAGCCTAAAAAAACGGGTAGGTAAAACGGTCTGCCGACTTCATCTAAACGGGCTCGACTCTCTACAGCGATTCAAGGAGTCTGCCGAAAACCGGGTGATCATTCTCTGTAATGAAGATCAACCTTCTTTCAATTTACTGGGAATACCGTACCTGATCCATTTTGAACTTCCTTCTTCCAAAGAGATTTTCATCAAACGTGTTACTAAAATCATTGCCACAGAAGCGAATGAAGCTATATCGCTCACCTTAGCAACCAATCAGGAAATGGAAACCGTAAAAAAACTGGAGCAAACAATCGGGCAAAAGATGCGAGAAGAAAAATTACCCTCGTCCCTCTCCCCCGATGGTATTTCTTCTACACAAGAAGATCTCCCTCCCGGTACCAATACTAACAGTTCATGGAACTGGAAAATCAGTTAGACTCCATTCATAGTTTCAAACAACTTATTTGCTGCCCCAAGATTTTTCGAACGTAATCTGGTTTAAAGTAAAAACACCTAACTAAAAAGAGAGGAACCTAGTATCAATACCAGGTTCCTCTCTTTTATGGAAAACGTTTTCGACTCTGTTTTCCTATTTGTGTTATTTAAATTTTACCCTGCAAGCCCCACCAGACGGTGTACCAGTCTTGCATTGCTTATTTCTTTATCCGAAAGACAATTTTGGATTTCACTTTCCTCAATGTGAAATCCCCTCATTTGCAAGCACTCCGTAAGTTCTACAGATAAACGGCCCTGCGCAGCGTTTCTCGCTTCTTCCGAACCCGGCCATATATCTGCTACCTTTACCTCCAGAAAATCTACCAGGTTTTTAAAAGGTGTAACGGTATGCTCTGCATTCGTAGCTACATAATAGTACATGGTAGAGATCCATCGGAATCTTTTGTCCGATAATAACAATTCAGTATTCATAACCTTTTTGTTTTAGTGAAACATAACCCCATGTTACTATAACGATGAGTTACCTTGTTTTAGTTCGTAGCCTCCCCTTATTTTCCCGTATTATACAGCCATAACCCTCCTAAACAGGCATATACTGCCATTATAGGCCGCATTTCCCAGAATTACATCCGTTAAAATATCCGGAATAAATTTATTTTACGATTTCACCTTGCTACTATTTTATCCGTTTTTTTAGTACTTTGATAAAAACTCTCTTTGTACACTATGAGATTATCGTTTTTTATTTTCATATACCTTTCAGGAATTCACCTAATCTGTGGTCAATCTTCAAAGATCGTAAAGAAAGGAGATTTTATATATTTGAAAGATCCACAGCAAGGATTCGTAGATACATTGCATTCTTCTCTCCGACTCCGGTACAGTAAAGACAAAGACACTCTACTTGTCTACGGGTACCATAAGCTGGTATTACCAGACAATTGTCCCTCCTTTTTGTTTTCTGAAACACGCTATCTGATCCGTGAAAAACACTTTCTGCCATTGACTACCCATACTATTGTTTTAGGCAATGCAGATTGTGGTAGTTTTTTTTACGATGTCTATTGCCTGAATATTTACAAAGCAAAAATATCACGTCAACACCTGGTTCTATATGGAAAAGATCTAAAAAAATACACTTTACGGAATAGTATCCCTTTCCCCCGAAAAGAACAACTGATTTCCTCGCTGAGAGATCAACTGGATCGAACGATAAGCAAACCATCCTGTATTGAAGTTACGTTAGAATCAGAAGAAGACCAGGAATGATCCAGTTGATCTCTTATTTTCTGTTTACTTCTCCCTGCGGATCTGTTTTTATAACCCCAAGAAGGGTATTGTTTGCTACATACACCGTACCAATGAGCAGGAACCCGTTATCACCGGTCTGGACAACCCTGCTTGCTTTGTCAGTACCTCCTCCTCCGTATCGCTTTTCCCATCTGAAATTCCCCTCCTGATCGGTCTGCATCAGAAGATAATCTTTCTCTTTTTCTCCTGCCAGCACATAGTTGCCATCGGAACAAGGATAAACAGAATTCACGGCTATGCCTGCACCTCCCGGAGCTGTTTGCCATAAGACCGTACCATATTCATTTACTTTAATAAGTAGTGCCGTCGTACTTCCCTGGGAAATCTCTGTTCCTCCTATGATAAAATTTCCGTCCTGCGTAGGATGGATTTCTTTCCCCGACTGATTTTTGCCATCTCCTTCCCCTATTGAAATATCCCATTTAAGGTTCGAATAAGCATCTGTCCGGCAGATCCGCAGATCGGTTTCTGTTCCTCTGTTTACAGTACCACACCAGAGCAGATCCCGGGAAGGGAGTTCTACCACTGTTCCCACCTGATCATACAGAGCATTCAGTCCAAGCTCTTTCTGCCAGGCTACGGTATCTGCCAGGAGTTTCACAAAATACATATTCAACTGCGTGCTACCAGCCTGCTGGCGTGTTCCTGCCAGTAAGATTCCTCCCTCGGCCGTGACGGTTACAAAACGTGCTATTTCATTACGGTCTTTTATTCCATAGGAGAAAGTGTCCATCAAGATTCCATCTTTTGAATACTTCAGCAACAAAAAATCGCTCGAGTCCTGTGCATTTTTCTGATACCCTGCTACCCAATAATTACCAGCCGGATCTACTTTTACATCCAGGGCTTCCTCATCGTATTCCTTTCCAAAGCTATGATCCCATATCTTATTCCCATCGGCATCGGTTTTTACGATATAACAATTTTTATCCGACCGGCCTTCCGGGATAAGTGCTCCTACCAGGACAAATCCTCCGTCTCCACTTTCTTTCACCGCATACCCCACATCGTCTTTGGCTCCTCCGAAAAATTTGATAAACATTCCAGAATTGTCCGGTTTGGGATGATCGTTTTTATTACAGGAGAAAAACAAAACCGGGAATGTGATGATAAAGAAAAATATATATTTCATGACTAAAAGATCAACGTACTATAGAAAACGATTTTGTAACTGCATTATAGGCTCCCTGCAGACGAAGCTGGTAAATCCCTACAGGAAGCTCCTGCAAGTGAGAAATAACCGCCTCTGACCCACGGAGGGGGACCAGACCTTGTTTCACAACTTTCCCGAATCCATCTACGATCTGATATTGATAGGTTTCTTCCGGATCATACCCTTCGTTAAAATACAAGGATATTTCCTGTTGAGCGGGGTTTGGAAATAAAGAAACAGACAGCCCTGACTGATCTATCCTGGCAGGTAACGGTACCCGTTGAAGATCTTTTACCATCCCGTACGTGACATACACCGCTTCAGACTGGTACACTTCAGAGGTCTGTTCGTCCTGTATAAAAACCACAAGAATAAGACTTGTATCGTTGTCCTGTCTTGGAGTAAGCTGTGTAAACGGAGTAAACCCACGTTCAATTGTTTTCGCAGTACCTACCGGCCAGTCATTTTTATCGACATGCAAGCCTGCCGCATCCGGAAGAAATTTCCGGAACACATTTGAGAACGATCTTCCATTGGCATATACGCTGTCTTCCAGGACGGCTGTTTGTATGACAAAGGGGCCTCTGCTTCTCAGATTGGAATGTCTGGTAAGATTAGCTGAGAAATTCAGCGAATTTCCAGAAATAACAGGAGCATTAATCGTGATAGTAAATTCAGAAGTCTCCAATAACCGTCGGTTAAAATTCACTTCTCCCTTATTGGCAAAAAAACGATTTTCATGATCCAGCGAATACGTCCCATCTACCGCAGCTCTCGGAAGTTGACTATATCCATACAATAAATTCCTGGCACCGGTTTCTCCTTTGTTCTGATTATTAATCTCATCATCAAGATTCATATACCTATTGTGATATTGCATCCTGACAAGCTGTGGATTTCCGGCAAAAGACGATTGTTCAAAATTATACTCTACATTCTGATAATCACAAAATTCTTCTACAAGAACCTTCCGGTCGCGTTGACCTACAAAAAAATTATCAAATGCAAAACCGTCAAATATCCGGCCCGGGATATTATCATTATTGGAAGCGAATACTATTCTAAAGCGAATATATTGACTTCCCTCCGCAGACGATACGGATGTTCTGTTTTTTGCCTCTTCAAGAAAATACGCAGAAGAAAGCCAGTCTTTAGTATTATCCGTTCCTGTCCATCCCATTAAATCTTCCGAAACAGCAGGATTTCCTCCCGGAGCACTAATGATAGAGTTTGAATTAAACCAGTTTTTCCCATTACCTATGACTCCCAGAGGAATCCAGTCTTCTTCGCCATAAGCAGTACTACAAACCGCATATTCCAACGTAGCACCATCAAACTGGTGATCGGCTTGTACCCAATGATCAAAACTCACCATGGGCAAGGGGAGATTACGGAGATCATAGCAAGGACTCTCAACCCACGAACGTTCATTGTTATAATAGCCGGTGGTATTTGTTCCTGTTACAAGTCTCGCCTGTGAAGTGATCCAGCCAGCATCCGTCCCCTTAATAACCGCTCCATCAGGGACTACTCTAACCCAACTTGACAATGGATTAGTATCAAGATTATACTGTCCACTTTCGTACCATCCGATGCTACCTGGGATCTCATTAAAATCGTGCACAGAAGGAGAAGAGATCTCCGGAGTTATAATTGGAAAGACAGGTATATATCGAACAATTGTATCTTGACATCCCCAGGACGAAGTAGCCACATGAGTTACTTCATAAGGTTCCTCCCTTGCAGATGTATATGTTTTAGAACGTGTACCTACCATATCGGGTATATAGGCAGCAGAAGGATTATCTCCCCAGAGCCAAGACCAACTAACAATCACATCCGTATTGTCTATTGGATTAACTTTAGTAAGTTCTGCCGTACTGACAAAGTCAGTAGCAATGGTATTATTAGCAGTACCAGTAGAGTTGTCAAAATTATTAAAGACCTGAAAATCTGTTTTTGGCTTCGCTCCTACTCTTATTGTTCTTATAACATCATTACTACATTGTCCCGGAGGGAGAACAGAAGCAGCGGAAGATTTCAAACGAATCGTATATTCTCCGGGACTGGCAAACATATAGGTAAAATCCGGGCTAGTGGTTTGTCTAATAAATCCGTCACTCAGGTACCAAGTGTATTGACCAGATGCTCCTTCAATCCTAAGGCGTAAACTATCTCCATAACAATAAGTGATCAAAGGTTCAGTTGCTACGCTGGATGGAGCAGTAATAGTATAATCTGTAGAATTTGGGGTCAGAAAGCCCAAATTAACATCCACCGAATCGGCACAAGCTCCACTTGTAAATTTAGAGTATACATACACTACTCTAAATCTCACCGATGGATCTAACAAGGCATAATCTCTGTATAACTGATAAGGAATTATTTTTTGCATTGATCTATCCTGTCCGGGATTTCTGTATAAAGGATATAGATCTGATCCAGCTCCAGACGGAGCAATTAAAACAGGAGTGGGTTCTTCAGGCGAGGATTTATATACTTTGAAATAACCACCACCAGGTCCCCCCTGCATAAACAAGGTATCCAGAGACGCCGAGCATATATTGATTTCATCTGTAGATACATCTGGTGCAGGGAGTCCATAGATATCAAGAGGTGTTTTTAATTGAATCGGTATATATCCCACTTGTTGCTGAAAATAACTACAACTTGTCAATACACGAATCGGAATAGAAAAAGTAGAAGGATTTACTAAAGAGGGATCAATATGAAATCTAAACTTGCGAAGACCATTAAAATAGTCAGTACTATGAGACGAAACTGTTTGCCCCTCTCCCTCATAAGAAGTTCCTGTTTCAGAATTATAATATGTAGGATACATTGTACATGTCCCTGTACAATTTGCCAAGACATCGAAATAAAAGTCGTCGGTACTGTTTTCACAAATGGGAACGGCAGATACTGCCTGAATAAAATAAGGAAGTGCTCCAGTACCATCAAAAACCCTTATTCTACTATTCACAATAGGAATCATTTCAGTAGGACAACCTCCAACCGTTACACTATAACGAAAACCATAGGTAGAAGGAAGTACGGAGACCTGGTAAGGATCAAATGTATTACTACCAGTTGAATTAGTGATATATGGCGTTGTTGTATTCAATAAATCATCCAAATAAAACCTGACATGATCGGTATAAGCAGCCGGGATATTTAAAAGTGACTGAAGGTCAAAAGGACCATCAGTGCTCAAAATTGATATAAGATTTCCCGGTCCATGGGCTTCTGTAAAAGCAGCAGGCCGAACAGTCACACCAAAGCTATAACTTCCTGTGCCTGCCGGAGCACCACCACTCCTATAATAGTTTACAGTAAACGCAAATGTGCTACTGCTAGTAACATTATTAATACGATAAATCGCACTTACCATATTACTTGATAAAAGAGTCGTTCCTGCCGGAGTTGTCCAAGCACTCGAACTTGCATCACTAGAAACCCCTGTAACAGAAAGCGATATTACCGGAGAAGCTCCATGCGAAACACAAACAGGATCTGAAGCAGGTGACGTTCTGGAAACAGTTTGACAATTGCCCAATTGTAAAAAACCAAAACCCAAAAGCTGTACACAGAAAAAAAATCTTAAATAACGCATAATTGAGAAGAATTAAATAATAGCAAGGTCCTTTAATTTTTCAAACATCTTACACAAAAATGATAAAGAGTTCCTCCTTCATTAGGTACAGTATATCTGTTTACTCCATCATCAGATTGTATAACAGATCTATAATATGATTGTGTATTATCAGCGGCATCTATCGTAGAAGACCAATAATAGCCATAAGTAGCCACTTGATTAGGATAACCTGCAGTATAAAAACCGCTCATTTTAAGGTTCAACCCAGAGCTTCCACCTTCCTTTAATTTAGTTCCAATTCCTTCTCCTCTTATTCCTGTCTTTCCCGTATCAGCAGGCAACATTCCTAAAAAAAACTCCAATACTTTCCACTCTTCGTCCGAAGGTAAATGATATCCCTCCATACAAGCCGTCTTCGCATCTGTAGCATTATAATAAACTCCATATGTATCACAATCGCCGGAAGGGCACAAAGAGGTTGCCGTAGTATACTTTAAGCTAGAAGCCAGCCATGTCTGATTACCGATTGTAACCGTTGCATATTTTTTCCCATCTCTCGCATCGGTTACCTCATTAGAGGATCCGGAGTTTTTTTTCCCGTCCTCATCTTTTTTTTCTTTTTTGCAGGCCATTGTACCAATCACCAATACTGCTATCCACAGCAGTGAACACATGTTTCTTTTCATGTCTAGAATTTATTTATGGTTGTAAAAATTAATACTTATAAAATGAAAAACTTTTAAAAGAATCGCTTAAAAGTGCGGTCAAATATATAAATTCTCTCTTATATCTACAATGTTAATTTATTTTTCTGGCTCCCTCCTTATCCCCTTCCTCATAATAATACAATTCAATAAGCATTATTTTAAAATTCTCTGTCTGTTTATTTTAAAAATAAGGATACCCAAAGGACAGCACTCTATTTCTCCACTATAGAGATCTTCTGAATCTACCTTCTGGTAACCCAAGGACAAATGATCTCTACTTTTTGTCCCAGAGAAACAGTACTCAGCATTTCCTCTGTAGCGGCCAAATAAAACAGGGCTTTTACCATAGCTTACTACGCAAGAAATATTGTAAACGATAATTGAATATACAAGACATATATAAACAAACTCATCAAGCCGGAATAGATCAATAACATCAAACCATTGAAATATTTGCGTTTGTATAAACTAACCATAAGTAATATGAGTAAGAAAAACAGATGCAATACAGCCATCACAAAAACACCCATAAGTAGATATATGTACTTTACTTCTTTATTCCCCTGCCAGAGTAACTCAAATACATATACACTGATCAAAAGCAATAAAACATCAATTATGATATTCCACCACCCTATTTTTTTGAAAAATCCAGAAAACAATTAATTATTAAATTTAAATATTACGTAACCTGTTCATCTATCTAATTGATTGTTTTTTCCAACTTACCCCATAACCATATCCCAAAACGATCATCAAAACCGCTAATCAAAGACATTCTTTCATTGTTTTTTCAATCAATTCTTTCAGTTTTTTATATCCCTGTTCGTTGTACTCTGACGGAACAATCTTCCTCATATTATTCTGAAATACTCTTGAGGCATCGCATTTCAATTTTATTTCTTTTGCCCTTTCCAACGACTGAAATACATATTTATAATATGTACAATAACAGTATTTTTCATTCTGCTACTAACGATATTTCCTGAATCTGTCTACCAGAAGAAGAAGTACAAACCACTCTAACTTTTTGCCCAGGAGAAAATGAGCTAAGAATTTCCTCTGTAGCAGCAAATACAGGATAATCCAACTGACCCGTTTCGACCCCATTTACTTCAAGGATCTCAAGCGTAATGCGGGTCTCTTTCCGGGAAGGTTTACCTATCGCTTTATTGGGTACTTCAACCAATGTTTTATCCTTGATAATTCCTACTACTTTAAGAGCCTCCATCTTTTGATTTATTTCACAACTGATATTAAACAACGACAACACTATTATTAGTATTGTTAAAATTGGTTTTGTCATATGACTTATTTATTTTTTTTTTAGCTGGTTTTTTATTCCCTGTTGCATCGAGTCCCTTATAGAAATTCAATCGTTCAATCGAAGTATACAGTGCATTAGGGTCTTCTATCAACGTCCCGGCGGGAGGAGCTGAACGACCACTTGCTTTTTCAAAAAATTCCCTAGCAAACGTAGTACAGTTATACCATAATAAATTGTATTTAGCGCTTGCTTTTTCCACGGCATATTTCTGTCCTTCACCCAATTGATTAGTATCAATATCAACCGTATACTTAGCATTAGGAGTATGAGCAGTATCCGGATGCCTAACTTCTCCATCCACATCCTTCCATGGCTTGGAAGGATCGAAACCACCTCCTGCCCCAAGATTAGCGGGCCAAAAACCATATGAATCTTCCAAGCCACTTGGCATTTTGATCATGATCCAGGAATGTCCTACAGCCGCATTGTCAAAATAATCATCGTCAAAATAATCTGCTTCCTTATCTGCCGCAATGGTCAGTTTAATGTATTTGGGCAAGGAGCCTGCTTTTTTAGTTGTTCGCTGAACTGCTGAATTTCCTCCTTGAGAAGTAACTTCCTTAGAGATCATCTTCCCTTCGCTCGCAAGCTTTCCCATCTGGTCTGCCTCTTTTTCCAAAACTTCATCCTGATTAATCTCTAATCCTTTACTATGAATTTCTCCCGGCCCTACCTTCCCTTGTCCCTGCTGCACCACATGGCTCAATTCGTGCCCAATCAGTTCCTGGCCCTCCTTACTTTGAGGATTGTACTCCCCCGGTGCAAAATGAATATGATTCCCTTGCGTATACGCTTTGGCATTGATATCCTGAGCAGAAGTAGAATCTTTATGAATGGTTACCCCGGAAAAATCCTGACCAAAACTAGTTTCCATTTTTGCCTGAACCTCTCCAGGAAGCTTGTCTGCAACAGACATATGAGTTTCTCTTTTTCCCCCGAGGCCGGTCATCAACTTAGACTGAATTCTTGAATATACCTTGGGCTGAACTTTTGATTTTACCTTAGATACCAGGTGAGGAGCTACATAATTGGCATTATATTCCTCTCCGCTAACGGACTTCCGATCGTTTTGAAATTCTTTTGACATAAAAAAGCTGACCAAACAATTAAAATTTTTACTACCTAAAAGATTATTACAAAAAGGGCCTTCAAATATAAAAAACAATACAACCACCTGCAAATCATGTCAATAAATATAATATCTGCCATTTACGGCACAGATAGCTATTTGGCTAAATCGCATATTTTTAATTATCTTTAGCGCATTATTAAGTTTTTTACAGCAGGGCAATTTTATACCAAATTTTAGTTTTTATTTTCTCAAAATGATTGACAACATTATAACCTCTATTGGCAACCAATTAGATACCTATCTGAAAAACCGGCTTGGTTCTGACTATGAAGAACCCGTACTGATCAACAAACTCGTCAATGAAGACGGGAGCAGCACGCTTACAAACACGAATGCCGTCATCATTTCTCTGGTAAACATCCAACAGGAAAATATGGCCTCCCGCACGGGTGGGCACGGAGGAGGCAAC
>CAYTGJ010000020.1:37262-44019 GCA_964437245.1 uncultured Chitinophagaceae bacterium | reverse complement strand
CCCGTTCATTCATCTGACTCAGCACAAAGAACGCCTCCTCTTTCTCTCCTGCCATAATACTGGCAAAAGCATAATTGACGACCTGGTCCTGTACTCCCAGCTGAAGTACGTTTTTATAATATCCCGCGGCCTGTTCGTACTGTTCTTGTTCTAACATCCAGTTGCCCAGCAAAACAGAATATTCGGCTTCCTGCGGTGAAATGGCTTTCAGCATGAGTACGTCCTGCATGGCTTCGAAACGCTGGCCTGCATAATATTTTTTCAAGGCTCTCTGGCACTTCAGCTTATCTTTATAAGCTTCGTTGGCTTTCACATCACTCAGAGAATCAATCAGGACCGTCAGTTCAGTTGAAGAAGTATCTTTCAGTGAGTTGATATTGGCATTCACCAGATAGGCATAGGTATTCGCATTCAGCAACGTATCTTTCAGAATGGAAGGATCGAAAGGTTGGTCCGCTTTTTTCCCCAGCAGGTTCAGCAGCGCTAACTTATTATTGAGAAAAGAAATCGATCCCGGATAATCTTCACTTTGTATGATCGAATCTGCTTCCTCCACAAGCTCTTTTTTCATCAGAAGATATACTATATTGGAAGAGGCTACTTGTTTTTCTTCCAGTAACTGTCTTGACTTAAGGAAATAGTGAATGGCCGAATCTGCAAGATTGGATTTATGATATAACACGGCAAGATTGTTATACAACCTGCCCTCTTCAGGAAATTTTTTAATTCCTTCCTGCACACTGAACAAGGCTTTAAATAATTCTCCCGTTTCCATATAGGCATTACTAAGCCCTATATAGGACTGCACATTAGGGTCTCTGAACAATGCATTTTCATAATAGCCTTTTGCCGTCTCCTTATCACCCAGGGAAGCACAGAGAGAAGCAATGGAATAATTGGCCCGCTGATTCGGATAGTCGAAAGAGACTGCTTTTTTGTAATACTGGAACGCAAGGGGATATTGTTCTTCGTATGCCATCACATCTCCGGCATAGGTATAATAACCCGCCATGGCAAGATGATACGGGTATTTTTTCTGGTAAAGGAAAAAGAACACCGAAATAGCAATCGCAATCGCAGGTACAGCCAGGAAAGTCATCCGTGCAGGTTTGTATACGATCTCATAGATAGAGATCTTTTTATCAAACAAGGCAACAAAATTGACCATTACATAGATCACAAACACAAGTCCTACAAACAAATGTCCATAAACGATGATCCGTTCGTAGATTTCGATCATTCCTATATTCCCGTTGAGAAATGCATACGCCGCTCCTGCCATGACAATGATCGCCAGGCTGAGGTATACGTATGCCCCTGCGGGAGCAAAAGGTAATACGGATGAAAACATTTCCGAACGTTTTTTGAACATCCATACTCCTAGTATGGCAGAAACGGCCAGCAAAAGAAAAGGATTAATGTAAACAATGTTAAGTTCGAAGATATACAGTTTCTTCATCAACAGAAGAAAGACATTGATCAGATACAATAAAGAGGCAAACAAAAAGTTCAGGGCAGAATTTTTACTTCCGGCAGTCTGACTGCTTGATACAACATACAAAAATCCTTTTATGATGTCATATCCTACGACCAGCATAAAGAGCAGCAAAATGATCACCGGAAATAAACTGCCAAAATTTGCCAGGTACAAAAACGGAGTAGCTACAGAGGAATACTGATAGATGACCCCTCCTGTCATGACGGTCAGTAAAGAAAAGATGCCCAGACGAAACAGATAAGATGCCGATTTATAATAGGCATTGAACCAGTAACTGATCCCCCCGTATAAAAGGAAAATCCCGACCATCGGAAGCCGGTCCATTCGTCCGAAAAGCTCCAGCATTTCTATTTTCAAACTGAAAAGGAAGAAGAGAAATGCCAGCATACCTCCCATAAACCAATACAGATCGAGGTATGAAAAAGTAGTGAGTATAAACACCACTCCTACTACGATCAGCGCCAGAAATACATAAGCGATAAAGAGGTTGCCCCTTACCTCTGATGCTACATATTTATCAAGGGCATAAAAACTTTCGGATTCTACCGTAAAGGTAAAGAGGTTACGGGAAAACTGGTCTACGACTACTTTCACAGGCTCCAGCTCTGTCTCCACTTCCCATTGCACTACATGGTCCATCCCGGTGTAAGCCGCGTAACCAAGGGCTATCAGGGTAAGAATGAAAACCGACAAGAGAAAAGTATAAATCTGCCGGTAAGGGCTATTCCATTTTTTCCAGAAATATAAATTATTCATTCAGATAAGTGGTAGTAGCAATGTCACAAAACCTTCCAGGACCTATCAATCCAAACAGTCCATCAGGAAGTCGGTTATAGATCTTTTTTCTAGCCCAAAAATTTAGGCACTCTGAAGTAATCCGAGTCTTTTTTAGGAGCATTGATCAGGGCATCCTCATGTTTCAATGAATTGTCTACAAGGTCGTCCCGGAGTACATTGACTTCCTCGCTCATATGGATCAACGGCTCTACATCATTCGTGTCCACTTCATTCAGCTTATCCATCCAGGCAAGGATCTTATTAAAATTATCAGACATTTTATCCGATTCTTTTTCATCAAATTCCAAACGGGCCAGGTGGGCTATTTTTCTAATCGTTTCTTTGTCTACGCTCATGACTTTTTATGCTGAACTTATTTCTTTTTTTCTTTTAATAGCTTATGCTGTAGCAATAATTCCTGATGAATGATCTCATAGGTTTTTTGCTTCAACGCTTCAAGGTCGTTTAAGGTCATCCCTTTGGTCTCAATCGGCTCGTGTATCACTACCTTCATAAGATGCCTCCGGGGAGTAAACTTCCCATCGTCTGGTAAAATTAACCAATTATATGGAATTGTAATAGGAATGACCGGGACTTGTTTCTCTATAGCCACCCGAAAAGCACCGTCTTTAAAGTCACTCAGGGCAGGCTGGGGCAACTTTGGAATCGTTCCTTCCGGAAAATAAGCGACACTCCGGCCTTTGTCGATGGCTTCCATGGATTTTTGTATGGTATCGAACTTGCTTTTGGAATTGGAGCGATTGACCGGGATATGAAGTTTTTTAAAGGTATATCCAAATAAAGGGACTTTAGCGAGTGAGGCTTTTCCGATAAACATAAAATATCCGGGCAGTGTATAGCACAAAGAAGGAATGTCCATATAAGAAGAATGGTTCGCACAATACACATAGCTCTTCCGTCCCGAAGGTCTGAATTTGTAGACAATCTTAGTAGGTAAAAAACAACAGCCAAAGACTATATATGCCCATATTTTGTTAAGAAACTGTCCGGCGGGTTTCCAGCTTTCTTTTTGTACAAACAATACAAAAAAAGGAAATAACACCAGAAAGACAGAAACGAACCAGAGATAAACCCATATTTTATAGAGACTTCTGAAAATTTTCATCCTGCAAAAATAATCATTTCTTTAGAATGTACCGGATAAATTTTACGCTTATTTCAAGAGACTGGATTCCAGATGCATGATCATACAACCTTTGCAAAGGAGATAAAATCAATTGATGCAACAAAGATTAAATTATCCGGAATCCGGTCTCTTGTATCCAGTTTTTGAAATGACTGCGAAGCATATTTAATACCCTAAAATCCGGGCCGTTTTCAGAATGCCCGCAATGGTCAGGCTATCAGTTATTTTTCCCTGCATCACCATTTCCACTACTTCGGTAAGATGAATCTTTTTTACAGCAAGTTCCTCGGTTTCTTCCGGGGCACTGTCTCCGGCTTTTAAGCCGGTAGCCAGATAAAGAAATCCCTCTTCGTCCGTAACAGAGTTGGAAGTATGAATACGGCCTATCATTTTCCATTCAGAGGCTTCAAAACCAGTCTCTTCTTTCAATTCTCTGCGGGCTGCAGCCAAAGGATCTTCCAGCATAGGACCTCCTCCCTCGGGAATTTCCCAGGTGTATTCATTCAACGTATACCGGTACTGCCCTACCAGGTAGGTATACCCCTCTTCGTCAACGGGAACAATCCCGATCGCCTTGTTCTTAAAACTGACTACTCCGTAGATCCCTTTTCCTCCCTTTGGATTGATCACATCCGACTCCGTTACTTTAATCCAGGGATTATCATAAATCTTTTTGGTCTCAATGGTCTGCCAGGGATTTTTATTTTCGTCCAACATAGGAATGATTTTTGCGTAAAGTTACATATATTTTAAAAAATTCAGATATTTAAGCAACCCCTAAACATTTTACACTATGATGAATATTAACGTTCTGATCACTATTTGTTTCCTGATGGTAGGTTCTGTACTGAACCTGACGGCTGCTCCTTCTATCGAGAAAGGGAAAGCGAAAGTAGTACTGATGAAAACCAATCGTGCGATTGGCGTAGCACATATCACCGTAAAAAAGACACGAAAATTTACCGGTAAACTGGGACAGGCCGTCAAACATGCCCGCTTTGCCAAAAAACAATACGAAGCAGGAAACTTTGACAAGAGTGTTTACCATTCGCTTCAGGCACGCAAACTGGTCGTTGAAGTAATGAAAGAAAACGGAGCAAAAACCGGATCTGATTTTATTTTCTCTGCGGAAGAAAATACCTTTTTATCTTCTTCTCCTTCTGAAGCTGATCTCGTAAAGGAGCTTAACAACGATGATCCGGCGGAATTAAAGGACGAAGACCTGATGAATGGCAACCTGAATATTGAAGTACTCTGATCCCTGCATTACTGCGATCAAAAAGAGGGGACAGAAAATTATATTCTGTCCCCTCTTTCTCTGTTTACTTTTTATTAAGAATGTTTTTCCAGTTGCTTGACCAGGACGTCGAAATCCTTGGGATAAGGAGCAACCACTTCTAGTTCCTCTCCGTTAAGCAAGGTGAATTTCAAGGAATAAGCATGCAGGGCCACCCGTTTGATCAGGGGCTGTTCCTCTGTATTCTGCTTAAGATTAAACCCCTTCTTTTTCAATTCAGAAAGATAGATCTTTTTCCCTCCGTATGTTTCATCGCAAACAATGGGAGCCTTTACACAGGTGAGGTGGATCCTGATCTGGTGCATTCTGCCGGTCACCGGAAAGCATTCTACCAAGGTATGTTTTTTATACGCCTTGATCGTATTAAAAAAGGTCTCGGCCAGCTTTCCCTTCTCCCTGTCGATCTTCACAATACCATTGTTTTGTGCATAGATAGGAAGATATACATTTACTTCTTCAAAATTCTGTACACCGTCTACAACAGCGTGGTATATTTTGGTAACCTGACGGTCTTCAAACTGCATGGCAAGATTCCTATAGGCTTCCGGATTTTTGGCAATGGCCAGTACTCCGGAAGTTTCTTTATCAAGCCGGTGACATACCTGCGCTTCTTCCCAGTACTGCTTCGCCATTTTTTTAATATTGATGGCATCGGTACGCTCATCCAGCGTAGCAATATAAGGGGGTTTATTGACGAGGATATAATCGTCGTTTTCAATTATAATCAGGTCTTTAAATTCAGGTATCTTCATCCGTTGATCACTTTTCCTCTTTTTAACTTGAAGGTAAAATTCGTTCCCTCTCCCATGACACTCTCTACTTCCATTCTGGAATTATGGGCTTCCACGATGTGTTTCACAATCGCCAGTCCAAGCCCGGTACCTCCTCTGTCCTTCGCCCTGCTTTTTTCCACTCTGTAAAAACGTTCGAAAATCCTGGCCAGGTGTTTTTGCTCGATTCCCGGTCCATCGTCTTTGACCGATATCTCCACTTCATCATTTTCGATCACAAATTTTACCAGCACGATCCCGTTGTCTTTTCCATACTTGATGGCATTGACAATCAGATTCGTCATCACCTGCCCTATTCTCATCTTATCCGCCTGTACATAGCAGGATTTGGGATTGTATTTATAGAACCGGAGCTTGGTTCCCCGGACTGCCGCAGCTTCTTCAAGCTGATCAAAAATATCTTCTGTGAGTTTTAACAAATCAAAGCTCTGTACATGCATCTTGATTTCTCCTATTTCCAACTGGGAGATCGTAATAAGATCCTGCACAAGCATATTCAGTCCATCAAGACTATTGGCAGCCTTGACCAGGAACTTATCTCTGACGGCAATATCGTCTACTGCCCCGTCGATCAGGGTATGAACAAAGCCCTGTGCCGCAAAAATAGGGGTTTTCAGTTCATGCGAAACATCTGCCAGGAATTCTCTCCGGAATGTTTCCAGCTTTTTAAGTTCTTCGATCTCCAGTTGTTTCTTCTCTGCAAAATCAATGATCTCTTCCCTGATCCGGTTTAAGGGAGTAAGGTTGGCGGTGCGGGATTTTTTTCTTGAAAAACTATAATCCTTTTTTTTGATCTTATCCAGCAATACATAAATATTATCGATCTCATGAAAGACAATGATCTTAAGTGCCAGGTAAATCACTCCGCTGCTGATCAGCAGAAAGATCGTCAGGTAAACCAGGGTGATAAAAGAAAAGTCTGAGATAAAAGCGAATAAGATCCCTAGTACAAATGTAAGTATGAAACTTAGGATCAGCGCAACTGTTTTGGCATTGAAAAACATACAACTCTACTGACCTTCTTTAGAAAATTTATACCCTATTCCCTTTATGGTGGTAATATACCCCTCACCTATTTTTTCTCTTACCTTACGAATGTGAACATCTATCGTACGGGGAACAACGTATACGTCCGAACCCCAGATGTATTTCAGCAAATCGTCACGTCCGTAGACCACATCCGGATGCAACGAAAGGAAATAAAGCAATTCAAATTCCTTTTTCGGAAGAATTATTTTTTCTCCGTC
>CAYTGJ010000020.1:33122-37252 GCA_964437245.1 uncultured Chitinophagaceae bacterium | reverse complement strand
TCCGTCTTTGGTCACGGTATAACTCGCCCGGTCGATGACAAGATTTCCCACTGTCACTGTGGAAGGATCCGCCATTACTGCCTGGTCTCTTCTGAAATAAGCCGCCAGTCTGCTCAGCAGAGCTCTCGGCTTAATAGGTTTGGTCAGATAGTCATTGGCTCCGGCTTCAAAAGCCGCAATTTCCGTAAACTCTTCCCCTCTGGCGGTAAGAAAAATGATGTATACCTCTTTTAGTTTCGAGATCTCACGGATTCTTCTGCACGTTTCGATCCCGTCTATTTTAGGCATCATCACATCCAGTAAAATAAGGTGAGGAACGTGTTCTCTTGCCATTTCGATTGCCGAAACCCCGTCCATAGCCTTTAACACCTCGTATCCTTCTTTACTGAGATTATAATCCAGCATTTCTAAAATATCACTTTCATCGTCTACTACCAGTACTTTGTTTTTTTTACTCATAGATATTTTGTTATGCTTGTGTTACAGATTTCCACTACTCAGAAAACAGTTTTTCCAGCGCCATATCAAGCTCTGCTCCCCTTAAATTAGTGGCCACGATCTTACCGGTTTTATCCAGCAGAAATGCAGCAGGAATCCCTCTTACACCATACGACTTAGCGGCATCTGAGTTCCAGCCTTTAAGATCAGACACATGGTTTTCCCATATGAGTCCATCTTTCGTAATTGCTGCCAGCCACTGATCTTTATTATTATCCAGCGATACACTGAATACCGTGAACCCCTTGTCTTTGTATTTCTGATAAGCACTTACCACATTAGGATTTTCTTTCCGGCAGGGACCACACCAGGAAGCCCAGAAATCCAGCAATACAACCTTCCCTTTTAATGAATAAAGGGAAATGTCTTTTCCTTTAGGATCTTTCAGTTTTATATCCGGAGGAATATCGCCGATCTTAGGAGGACCTTTCGGAACCTGTACCAGATAAAATTTTGCATAAGCTGAATTTGGGTATTCACGTCCGTATTGTTCCGTAATGGTACGGGCATACTCCTGGTCCTGCTGAAATATTGCCTTGATCAGAGAAATATAGGCTACTTCTTTGTTGGCATTGGTCTTCTCAAACTTTGACAGCAGTTGGGTTGAAGCTGCTTTCATATCCCCCTGCTGGTAATAGCGCTGCAGGAAAATGTATATTTTATTCGAAAGCATATCACCCCGGGTATACTCTTCGTCCGCAAACTCTTCTTTTCTGAAAAAGCTGTTTTGAGAAGTAGTATCATACGAAACAAACATCGCTGCCACCTTGCCAATGAACGAACCTTTATTTCCATTCGTCAGCGCTATCAACTGCTCACGCATCTGCCTGTTGAGCGTATCCAGTTTTAATTGAAGCTTCCCTATTTCCACCTGGAACGTAGCCGGATCAGAATAGCGCAGTCCCATATATTTCTGGGCCTGCTCATCAAGTTTTTTAAATTCATTACTGTGCCAGACATTAATCCCCAGGTATTTCGTGTATAGTTCATTTTCCTTCGAATCTTTCACTTTCAGTTCTCCTGATTTCAGATCTCCCTCGATCGAAAGGTTGGCATGATCAAAAACAAAAGTAAAGCCGTTCTTATCGTCTACTCCCAGCTTATAGAAACCCCTTAGCATGGTTTCTTTGGTTTTAAATTCAAAACCGTCGCTGACGAGTTTTGCCGAGTCTATTTTTTCGTTTTCAGATCCGAAATATTTAAACAGATAAACATACGGATGGGGCTGGGCATTTTTCAACGTCCCTTTGATCGTGTATATTTTAGAGAATCCCGGCACTGTAGCTGTTAGCAACATCAACACTACCAATAGTGATATTCTGGCGTTCGTCTTTTTTCTCATTTAGTTAAGATTACTTTATTTTTTAAAATTGATCGGATATTTCAAATTTCTATATCCTTTCAAATCCACTTCTACTGCTCCCACAAACATATCGGCCTGGATCTTCAACGGAAGTTTGTTCTTATCATCAGACAACCATACGCGAATGGAGTTTTCTCCTGAAAACAGTCCGTTTTCAGGCATTATAGGCGCCAGTTTAATGGCATCGATCTTTCCGAATTCCGTTTTAATTCTTTCTTTTCCTCTGTAACGGATTTTCAAGGGATATAATTTATCCTCAAAAAAAGAATTTACTTCGATAATATCGCCGATAGCCAGTTTATCATAATCAACCACCCTCAGGTAATAGGCACCGCTTACAATGTCCTGCAAGCCTGTACTGATCGTATATTCTTCGTGCCCTTTCTTTTTATCCCTGTTCTCCCAGTCTACAATGGCTTTGTTAGCAGGATAGTTAAACTGTACCACTTCCTTCAGCCTGTATTTCCCCTCTTCGATATTGCGCATGCTCTTCTGGGAGGTTTTACTGACGGTATCAATATAAGTGGTCCAGGTATCACGAATACGAAGGATGAGATCAAAACTGCCGGAAGAACGTCCTGTACAGGTCGCTTTCATGCATATTTTATCATTGACCATATAATACTGGTCGCTCACTTCGATTCTGGCTTCTCCGGCAGTGATAAATCCATAATGCACCCTGAAGTCAAAAGACTCTTTAGGACCATAATTGACCGGAACAAGAGCGATTGTCTGCCTGTTTGTAAACGAACAAAAGGAAACAATCAAAAGAGCGATAAATCCTACAACCTTTTTCATAATTTTAAGATATTCAAATTTAAACTATTAAACCGAATCTTGTCAGGAAATCTTTCAGTTTGTTAAATTCAGCCGTTTCGATGGACGGGAAATTAGCGATCCGGAACGTATCGTTCTTCCAGGTACCGTATCCGTTTCCAAGCAATATCCCCTTCTCTTTTGCTTCCTTTTTCACCTTACTTATGACTTCCTCTTTTCCTCTTATTGCAATTACTGTACCTGATCTTACCGAAGGATTTTTTACCAGTAATTCCGCTCCGTTGGCCCCTTCCAGTAAAGTATACCAAAGCTCTGCATTTTTTCTGATCTGCCGATCCGTTTCCGCAATGCCCGGAACTGACTCTAAAACTCTCATTAACAAAAATATACCCAATACATTAGGCGTATAAGTGGTTTGAAAATTTTTCATTCGTTCCACCATGGAAATCAGACTGTTATAATGCCGGTTTTCTCCTATCTCAGCCGCTTTCCGGATGGCGGCAGGCGAACAGATCATCACAGCCATACCGGCGGGAAGACCAAAACATTTCTGCACAGAAGCAAACCAGATATCTGCCTGGGTAAACTCCAGGACGACTCCCGCCATGGAAGAAGTGGCATCTACTGCGATTAACTTATCCGGATATTTTTCCCGGTAGGCACGTAAGACCTGATTGGAAACTTCTGTTCCGTTCGATGTTTCATTCTGCGTAACTGCAATCAGTTCGGCTTCCTCTGGTACTGCATGAAGGGCCGGCGATAACTCATCGTCTATCCCGAATGCCTGCCCGTCTGCCCCTGGTCGTAGCTTTTGAGTATACTCCCTCCATTTTTCTCCGAAAGCACCATTGTAAAGATGATAACTATTTTGCCTGATCAGGGACTGGGCGATGATCTCCCAGCATTCGGTGGCGGAGGAGGTAAAAAAAACAGTGTAATCGTCCGGGACATTCAATTTCGCTTTCAAAAGCCGGATTGCTTTGCCCGAGATTGCTACAAATTCAGGACTTCTATGATTGATGCTTAGTACTCCTTGTTCACAGGCTTCCTGCATAAATTCCGGGATCCTGTGGTATAACCTGGAAGGTCCGGGATAAAACGAGATCATTTGGAGGTGTTATTAAGAAAATAATACAGAGCCATTTCATAACTCATCATTCCAAATCCGGCAACGACTCCTTTGCATACCCGGCTTATAAAACTCTTGTGCCTGAATTCCTCACGGGCGTGGACATTGGAAATGTGCACCTCGATCACAGGAGTTTTAATCGCCGAAATAGCATCGGCCAGCGCTACAGACGTATGGGTATAAGCTCCGGCATTGAAAATAATACCATCGTACGAAAATCCGGTCTCGTGCAGCTTGTTGATCAGTTCTCCTTCTACATTAGACTGAAAATATTCCAGTGTCGTCCCGGGGTGCCTGGCTGCAAGTCCCTTATAATACTCTTCAAATGTCTGATTCCCATAAACACCGGGTTCTCTTACTCCC
>CAYTGJ010000020.1:23666-33112 GCA_964437245.1 uncultured Chitinophagaceae bacterium | reverse complement strand
CAGAAGATACAGATTAGGGCCATTGATAATTAGTATTTTCATAGTAGTATGTTAGCGTGATCACTCTTTGCGGTTTCAGATTTTCAGAAAAGGCCTTAACACTGGTTTCCGAAACATTATTCCTCCCGGATTTCTCTTCTTTCAGAATCTTTCCCTCTTCTTCCTCTTCTCTTTTAATAATTGTATTTTTGTACCGGATGAACTGGAATATTTTAATCAAACAATTCAAAAACTATCTTCAACTGGAACGCTCTTTCTCCGGAAATTCCATAGAAGCGTATATACACGATGTTGTAAAGCTAAGACAGTTTTTAGAAATATCCAACGGCCCTGCTTCGCCACAACAAATAACACAGAAAGAGCTACAGGCATTCATTGAAGACCTCAACCAGATGGGGCTTGCCCCTAATTCCCAGGCCAGGATCCTCTCCGGGCTTAAAGCATTCTTCCGGTTCCTGATCCTGGAGGAAGAAATCAGCGACGATCCTGCCTTGATGATCGAAGGCCCCAAAATAGGGAGAAAGCTTCCGGAGCCTCTTCATTTTCATGAGATCGAACAACTTCTGAACGCAATCGATCTGTCCATTCCTGAAGGAGCCCGCAACCGGTCGATCCTGGAAACGCTCTACAGCAGCGGCCTCAGGGTATCAGAACTGACGGAACTCAAGATCTCTAATCTGTTCCTGAACGATGGTTTCATTAAAGTGATCGGCAAAGGGAATAAAGAGCGGTACATCCCGATCGGAACAGATGCCATCAAGTATATGAAAATATACCTGGAAGAAATAAGAGTACATACTCCCATCCAGAAAGGATATGAAAATTATGTGTACCTGAACCGGAGAGGGAGAAAACTCACCCGGGTTATGATCTTTACCCTCATCCAGCAGCTTGCTCATTCCATCCGGCTGACCAAACGCATCAGTCCCCATACGTTCCGCCATTCATTTGCCACACATCTGATCGACGGAGGAGCCGATCTCAGGGCGGTACAGGAAATGCTCGGACACGTCTCCATCACTACTACAGAGATATATACTCACCTTGACCGTGACTACCTCAAAGAAGTGATCCATACGTTTCATCCCAGATCCTGAAAAAAGTCAGACGGTACGCTTCAAGCTCCGCGGTACTGGATTCAAGAAAATGAGGCAACGCAATTCATCTCATTCATAACATACTTGCTTGTATTCTATCTTGTATCTGGCAATCGAGCATCCTGAATCCCCAGGGAATCATCACTGCAAGAATGAGTGCCTACCGGCAGATCCTGTAGGTATCCGTTTCTGCCAATCATCTTTTGTCCGATAAATCCTATATATTACCCCAACTTTCCTGCCCGATCTTTTTGTTTTGGAACCTTAATTAATTAATTTTGTGTTATAACTTATACACTATAAAGCTTATAGACTTTATAAATTGAATAAGGAAATCTATTGTCCAAAATAAACGGAAAAGGAACTGAGGATGAGCACTCCAAACAATAACCAGACGGAACATAATTTCGAAGAACTGCTGCAGCAAATTACCCCTGTTGCCAAAGAAGATATCCAGGAATTACAAAATAAAATAAAATCATACCGTAACCTGGAAATTGACGATGAGAAGTTCCGGGCTTTCCGTTTGGCAAGAGGAGTATACGGACAGCGCCAGGAAGGTGTACAAATGATCCGTATTAAGCTTCCTTACGGAAAAGTATCTCCGGACCAGCTTATCCGGATTGCAGACATTTCTGACCGTTATGCTTCCCGCAATCTTCACCTGACTACCCGTCAGGATATCCAGATTCACTTCGTGAAACTCGAGAACACTCCCAAAGTATGGGCAGAACTGGAAGAAGTGGGCATTACGCTTCGTGAAGCCTGCGGAAATACAGTACGGAACATCACAGGATCTGCCCTGGCAGGAATTGATCCCAACGAACCTTTTGATGTTACTCCATACGCACACGAGCATTTCGAATATTTCCTCCGCAATCCTATTTGCCAGGAGATGGGGCGTAAATTCAAGATCTCTTTTTCTTCCAGCATCAAAGACGATTCCGCCTTCGGGTTTATGCACGACCTGGGATTCATCCCTAAAATCGAAGACGGGAAGAGAGGTTTCAAAGTATTGCTTGCCGGAGGACTTGGAGCACAGCCTTTTCTTGCGCTTACGGCGTATGAATTCCTTCCGGAAGACCAGATCATTCCTTTCACCGAAGCCGTAATACGGGTATTCGACCGAAACGGAGAACGCGCAAAACGTCATAAAGCACGTCTGAAATACCTGGTACACGGGATGGGACTGGAAGCTTTCATGGCGCTGGTAGAACAAGAAAAAAAATCATTGAAGACACAGTCATACACATACGATCTGAGTAAAAATACAGAAGTCATTCCTCCTGTAAAAACAAACCTGGTCATCGAACAACCTTCTGATCAGAAGAAGTTTGACAACTGGGTAAAAACAAACGTATTTGAACAAAAACAAAAAGGGTTCTACGGAGTGTACCTCAAGCAGCACCTGGGCGACCTGAGTTCTGAGACCACCCGCCTGTTTGCTCCGATCGTCAAGAAGTATGCTTCCAACGACATCCGTATTACCGTAAACCAGGGATGGTTGCTTAAATATGTCAACAAGGAAGAACTTCCTGCGTTATTCAATGAACTGAACAACATTGGTCTGGCGGAACCTGGTTTTGACAGTACCACCGATATTACGGCTTGTCCGGGTACGGATACTTGTAATCTTGGGATCTCCAGCAGTACAGGACTGGCAACAGGACTGGAAAATATGCTGAAGGAAGAATTTCCGGATATTATTTTCAATAAAAATATCAAGATCAAGATCTCCGGCTGTATGAATGCCTGTGGTCAACACTCGATTGCCAATATTGGTTTCCATGGTATGTCGATCAAAAACGGAACTTATGTGCTCCCTGCCATGCAGGTAATGCTGGGAGGCGGAGTAGAACCAGACGGTACAGGATCCATTGCCGACAAAGTGGTCAAAATACCGAGCAAGCGCTGTACCGATGTTGTAAGAGCTATTCTGAACGATTATGAAGAGCGGGGACTGGAGGGCGAATATTTCAACGATTTTTACAGACGTCTGGTAGCAGAAGATAAAATGCACTTCTACAAGTTGCTGAAACCTTTTGCTGAACTTTCCACGCTTACCGAACTTGATTACATAGACTGGGGACATACCAACAAATATGTGACCGAAGTTGGGGTTGGAGAATGTGCCGGCGTGATGCTTGACCTTGTCGGTACACTGATCAATGATACGGAAGACAAATTAAGATGGGCCATCAAAGGGTTTGAAAAAGGAGCCTATGCAGACTCTATTTATTCTTCTTACTCTACCTGTGTAAGCGGTGCCAAAGCACTCCTGACGGGAGAAGGCATCAACTGCAATACCCAGATCGGAATCATCAACGACTTTGAAGAGAAGCTGGTAAAAACAGAAAAATTCTTCCTGAATTCCGGAAGTTTTTCTACCTCCCTGCTTCGTATGAGCAATCATGAGCCAACGAAAGAATTTGCCGCAGAATTTCTGGAAGAAGCCAAAGAATTTGTCTCTAAGGTCAAAGAGTACAGAAGTCAGCAAGTGGCTGTAAAATAATTGTGGGCAAAGGGTAGTGCTTGTTGAATCTTTTTCAGCATCCATTGCCCTTTTTCTTCACTCATAATTATGACAAAATCTCCTAAGCTTACATTAGTCGGGGCAGGCCCCGGTGACCCGGACCTTATCAGCATCAAAGGGATGAAGGCATTGGCTGCTGCCGATGTCGTACTTTATGATGCTCTTGCCCATCCGGATCTGCTAAACCATGTCTCCGGACAGGCCATTCGTATCTTTGTAGGAAAGAAAAAAGGAGTATGCCAGTTCAGGCAGGAAGACATCAATACGCTTATCGTAGAAAACGCCCGGAAGCACGGTCATGTAGTACGTTTAAAAGGCGGAGATCCTTTCATCTTCGGACGCGGCCATGAAGAACTTATCTATGCCCGCTCCTATGGAATTGAGACCGAGATCATTCCGGGAATTTCCAGTTCCTATTCCGTTCCCGAACTTCAGGGCATTCCGCTGACCAGAAGAGGAATGAACGAGAGTTTCTGGGTAGTGACCGGTACCACCCGTGAACACCAGTTATCGTCCGACATAGCCATTGCTGCACGCTCTACCGCTACGATCGTCATACTCATGGGAATGACCAAGCTCAAAGAGATCACGGAGATCTTTATCCGGGAAGGGAAAAGTAATCTTCCGGTAGCCATTATTCAAAACGGTTCGTTGCCAGATGAAAAAATGGCGATTGGCAAAATCCACAACATCGTATCCCTTGCAGAAGCCCAGCAACTCAGCTCCCCTGCCGTGATCGTCATAGGAGAAGTTGTCCAGCTTCATCCTTCGAATACCTCCTCCTCTCCTGTCGAATAAGACCAGGATGCTTCCCTTCACCTGTCAGGATCCGGGGCAGATATTTATGAAGGATACTGATACGCCTCTTTCTTTATTCTATCCCTTTTCATAAATTGCGTAGCCCTTTCATATTTTTGGGCCTTGGATGATCGGAGTTTCAAATGCTTAGTATTTATAAAAAAGAAATTGCAGGTTTTCTCAACACACTCATCGCCTACCTGGTCATGATCGTGTTTGTAACCTTTATAG
This sequence comes from uncultured Chitinophagaceae bacterium, assembly GCA_964437245.1. Taxonomy (GTDB): domain Bacteria; phylum Bacteroidota; class Bacteroidia; order Cytophagales; family Cytophagaceae; genus JANYCO01. The sequence continues at coordinate 28,453 of CAYTGJ010000020.1, read as the reverse complement.
GGCTGTTTATGTGGGTTTTCCCCGACAGCAATGTGATGGATTTTGGATTTGCAGACCTGGAGAGTCTTTTCACCTTCGGTCCGATTGCTTACCTGCTGCTGATTCCTGCCATTACCATGCGTACCTTTGCCGAAGAGAAAAAGGATGGAACGATCGAACTACTCATGACCAAACCTTTGAGTGACTGGCAGATCATTCTTGGAAAATATTTTGCGTCCTTCTCCCTGGTAGCCGTGGCACTGGTTCCTACCCTGATCTATTATTTTTCTGTTTATTCGCTCGGCAACCCGGTAGGCAATATCGATTCTGCTGCGGTATTCAGTTCTTACATAGGATTACTGCTTCTCGGCGGTGTCTTTACTTCCGTAGGGATCCTTGCTTCTGCCCTGACCAACAATCAGATCTTTTCCTTCATTATTTCTCTGATCATCTGTTATTTCCTGTACGACGGGATCAGCCGTCTTGCAGCATTGGATCTGTGGGATGGTTCCAGGACCTTTATAGCTCAATTCAGCCTGAGCGAACACTACAACGCTCTTAGCAAAGGTCTCATTGACTCCAGAAACCTGGTCTATTTTATCAGTGTAGCCCTGCTTATGCTGGTATCCACTAATCTTGTCTTAGGAAGCAGAAAATGGTAATGACAAAGAAACGCGCCGACATTATTGAATTCTTATTAACTGCAGGAATCATCCTGTTTGTCAATATCATCACGGGCACTTATTTCTTCCGGTGGGATTTTACTGAAGACAAACGGTACACCATTGCTCCCGCCACCAGGGAAATACTGGGCAATGTAGATGAGCAACTGCGAATCGAAGTATTTCTGGACGGAGAGCTTAACCCTAACTATGAGCGGTTAAAAAAGTCGATCGAAGAGAAGCTGAAAGAATTTAAGATATACAGCAACGGGAACCTGATCTATAAATTTACCAACCCCGCTGAAGAAGAAGATAAAGAAGTTCGGGAACGTCTTTACTATCAGCTTTCCCAGAGAGGAATTACGCCTAAATATTATCTAGAGGAAAAAAACGGACAAAAGGAAGAAAAATATCTTTTCCCCGGGGCACTGGTTTCCTACAAAGAAAAAGAAACTCCTGTTATGTTTCTGAAAGGAAGCAAAATTCTACCGGAGCAGGAGCAACTGAACCAATCAGTAGAAGGTGTTGAGTTTGAACTGATCTCTGCCATCCGTAAACTGAGCAACAAAGAATTTAAGGCGTTGGCCGTCATCGAAGGACATGGCGAATTTTCGAAAGAAGAGATCATGGACCTGACCAATTCACTGAATGAAAATTATGCAGTAGAGCGGATCAATCTTTCACAGGATACGAGCCTGAGCAGGTTTGAAGCAGTATTGGTAGCCCGTCCGAAATACCGGTGGAGCGAAGCGGATAAATTTATACTGGACCAGTATATCGTAAACGGAGGCAAAGCTATTTTCTTTATGGATGCCACCGACGTGCGTAAAGACAGTCTTCAGTCGGGAGTAACCTATTCTCTCGTACAGGATCTGAACCTCGACGATCTGTTGTTCCGGTATGGCATCCGTCTCAATCAATCCCTGATCCAGGATCTGCGCTGTGGAGTAACAAGAGTAGAAACAGGCCTGAACGGAGAAGTACAAATGCTCAATTTCCCTTACTATCCGATTCTTTACAATTTCAGCAAACATCCTGTTGTCAAAAACCTTGATGCTATTCAATCCCGGTTTATCGGAAGTATTGATACGGTAAAAGCCAGCGGCATCACCAAAACACCTCTTGCGTTTACTTCTTCCAATTGCCGTGAGATCAGTGCCCCTTCAGAAATCCGGCTGGATGCTCTGAAAAAAGAAAGCAATCCGGAACTGTTTACCAAAGCCAATCTTCCGGTAGCTTATCTTCTGGAAGGAACCTTTACCAGTCTGTATAAAAACCGACCTTCCCCTATCACCGGAAAGCCGGTGACAGAACAGGGAAAGAACTCCAAAATCATTATAGTTTCAGACGGTGATATCATCCGCAACGAATTCGACCCGAAAAGGAAAATGCCGGTTCCTCTGGGATACAATGCCGAGATGCGTTACCTTTTTTCCAACAAGGATTTTGCGTTAAATGCATTCGACTACCTGATGGATCAGCAAATTATCAATGCCCGTGCCAAGGAGATCACCCTACGTCCTTTGGATAAACTGGCAATCCAGGAAAACCGTTTCTCCTGGCAATTGATCAACCTGATGATTCCTGTTTTAACGATTCTTTTGTTTGGTGCAGGAAGATTTTACCTGAGAAAAAGAAAGTTTGAAAAATAGAACGACAGGGTTTCCGACTTGTCAGAAATAAGACATGAAACAAAGCGCCAGAATAAAGCTCCTCACCTTCCTATTCCTGCTGACAGGTATAGGAGCTTCTCTTATACTGCTCAAAAATACAGGATGGAACACCAGCGAGGCCTCAGCGTTGGATATTTCAGTCGATAGTTCTTCCCTCCGTAAAATAACCCTCCGCTACGGGACTACCACAACTCTTCTGAGCAAAGAAGGAAGCAACAGCTGGAAAGTAAACGGACAATACAAAGTCCGGCCTAATCTCATACAACTTATGATCGTGGGACTTTCGAAGGCCGAAATAAAAAGACCGGTATCCAGTGAAAATAAAGCGAAGGTGCTGGAGCTGTTAAAACAAAAAGGAGTCGAAGTGAAAGTGGAAGGCGGTGACTGGCATAAAACCTTCCTGTTGTCTTCCAACGACAACGATGCCAACAGCTCTTACTACCTGGAAGCAGGTAGTACAGAACCCTATGTAGTATATGTACCGGGTTTCAGCGGAGACATGGCCAATCTGTTTAAAATGGACGAAGCCTCCTGGAGAAGCCGCGAACTGTTTATCAGTACCCCTTTAAGCCTTCAGAAGATTTCAGTCTCCTACCCTACTCTAAAGAACAATAATGTGGAGATCCGGTGGAATGCCGATAAAACTTTTGAAGTATCCGGAATCTCTTCCCAGGTAGATACGGGTAAAGTACTGACGTACCTGGCCCAGTTCGAACAGGTAAACGTAGACAGCTATCTGTCTGAGAACAAAGAAACGATCCTGGCAGAGCTTCGTAAAAGTCCGCCTCAGGCCATCATTGAGGTTTCGGACCTGAATCCTTCCGGCAGCCACAAGCTGAGTGTATACGGCGAAAGTAAAGAGCCGAAAGGATTGTATGCAATTATAGAACCTGAAAACGAGCCGGTGATCATGAAACCCGAAACTCTTTTTCGCCTGCTGGTCAGAAAGGATTTCTTTGAGAAGAAAAAGAAATAATCTTCAGCGGTTCTACTTCCCCATTGACGAGGTTCTAAAATAGGTAGAATGTCCCGGATTAATTTTAACATGATTCCCGGATGCCCGATTCAAGCTTTCAGAGCCAGGATGGTTCCAATAGTTTATGGGAGTTGCTCCAAAATAGTGGTATTCCTCCGCAAAACAGGATTGGTCCGGATAGACAGGCCAATTCTCTTATCTTCTTCTCTGGGATCCGGTATCAGGAATCTTGTATCCTGAAAGAATCTTAACAATAATCAGGAACAACCTAAAAATATGTTTTCCGGGAAATTCTCTTCAGGCAAAATCGTTCCACTCTTTTCATGTATCCTGTAAGTTAAGTTTCTTTCCACCTGTCGAATAATCTATTTATTCTTTTGCGATCCATTCTAATTTATGTACCTTAACGCCAATAATATAAACAATTCCCAATGGATATTTTTGCAGGAAGCCTACCTTTTAAGCTAAAGGAAGAAGATCTAAAAAAACTTTTTGAACAATACGGAGAGGTTAGCTCTGCGACCATCATCATTGATAAAATCACCCGCCAGAACAAAGGGTATGGTTTTGTGGAAATGCCGAATGAGAACGAAGCCCAAAATGCGATCCAGGCCCTGAATGGCTCTGAAGTTATGGGCCGTCAGATCATCGTCAATAAATCTGACAAGGATAAAAAAGAGTCTCCGAAACATCATGAGCGGAAAAACAGTGTTAAAAGTTCCGGATACCAGACGCACAATCACAACAATAATTCCCACCACTCGAAGGGTGAATCGAATAAACGCCGGCAAAACGATACCCGGAAAGACAAAGGAAAAAATTTCAGAAATAACCGGAGGGATAAATACAGTGATGATAACCAATATTAGTGTATAAGCGAACTATACTTTTCCTATTACTGACTGTAGTTTCATTTCGGGGATATTCCCAGGGAGCAGATACCAATATTGTGATTGTCAACATCGGGCATCTGGACAGAATTGACCTTGCCAGGCAAATTGAAATCATCAAAAAAAGTGAACCGAAGGTCATTGCCCTGGAAGTTTTTCTTTCCAAAGACAGTCTTGAAAAAGACTCCGGGCTGGTCCGGGCCATCCGGTCTACCCCAAATCTTGTATTAGCCTGCAGCTTTGAACCTGACGGATACGGATACTCACTCAAAAAATCAAACCCAAAATTTATCCCCCGCACTGTTGCCCATATCAATCTGTTTTCGTCTGTTTACCGTAAGGAATATGCCATCACAGCATTTCCTCCTTTCATACAATATGGAAATGAGACGTATACAGCGTTGAGCCTTGTACTGGCCAAAACACTTGATCCTGGTAAAACAGCCTTTTTTCTCAATAAATACGAAAAAAAAACGCTTATCCCGATCCGGTATCGTTATCCGTCCGTCCGGTTTACAAGTCTTTCCGAGGCCCAGGTGCTTAACGAAAGCTTTGACCCCAATCTTTTAAAGGGGAAAATAGTACTGCTTGGTTACAACGGTCCTAA
>CAYTGJ010000020.1:0-23656 GCA_964437245.1 uncultured Chitinophagaceae bacterium | reverse complement strand
CTAAGGACGAAGACCTTTATTCGATTCCAGTAAGTACCAAACAGAAAAAACCGGTTAAGCAATACGGTGTACAAATCCAGGCTTACATTATTTATATGATCCTTTCCCATTAGCATAATCCTTTCCGGGAAGGGCATTTCAGGGACGACCACTATAAGCGAATCTTTTTTAATATTTTTTCAATAAAAAATAAAAATATTTAATGGGTATTATTAAGTATCCCTCTACATACCCCGGGAGATATTCCCCGGATTATTATCAGCCATTTAAGTTTTTCTTTCAATTCCCAACAGGTATTATAACGTACAAAAAACAATTTAATATACTGAATTTCAAATAATTAATAACAATAAAGCTATTGACTGAAGCGTAATTAATCAATATCTTTGACTAAAACACGACTTTAAAACAGACTTCAAATGATCAAACCTGGAAAATTAACCCTGCTGCTAAGCATTCTACTGGTGTCAGCCCTCATGGTGCTGGGCAACTGTAAGAAAAAAGAAAAAACACCGGAGCCGGAACCGGAAACCAACGTCCCTGTACCGGAACCGGAAGACACCACTACTACTGTTTTTGAGGCAGATCATGCCAATATCCAGTATTCCGGCAGAATCAGCTTCTCGAATCCAAAAAGGCCAAAATTCTCTGCCCCTGGGGTATATATAAAAGCAAAATTCAGGGGTACTTCCCTGGCAGTATTATTCCAGGACCAGATCTTATGGGGTAAAACGAACTACTACGATGTGATCATCGACAACGGAACACCTGTAAAACTAACTCCGGAAACGGGAAAGACCTACTACCAGGTGGCAACCGGCCTTGAAAATAAGGAACACACGGTCACATTTGTCAAAAGAACAGAATCGAATATAGGAAACTGCGAATTTCTGGGATTCAGAGTAGGTCAGTTGCTCACTCCTGATCCCAAACCGACCAGAAAGATCCAGCTCATCGGAAACTCCATCAGTTGCGGATCAGGAAGCGAAGCTGCAAACGGGTCCACACTTTGCAATGCCGACGGATGGGGACAACCTTACCATAATGCCCATGTTTCATTTGGTGCCGTAATGGCTAGAAACCTGAACGCTGAATACCACATCACTGCCGTATCAGGGATCGGTCTTTACCGTAACTACAGCGGAGAATACGATGGCAGGACCATGCCGCAGGTATACGGTTCCCTTTACCTGGAAAGCACCACAAGTCCTACCTGGAACTTCAGTAATTTCCAACCGGATGCTGTGGTCATTGAACTGGGGACAAATGATTTTTCTCCGGGGGATCAGACCTATGAGCCTACCCGCACTCCGCATATCGACTCAGCCGTGTATGTAGACGCTTACATTGATTTCGTCTCTACCCTGAGAGGGCACTATCCGAATGCACATATTTTCTGTGTTTCAAGCCCCATGCTGAACGACGGCTGGCCGAGCGTTTCCGACAAATCCCAGACCAACCTGGAGAAAGCGCTGGAAGGAGTAGTCAATCATTTCAACACTACAGGCAACGATCCGAACGTCCATAAATTCATCGTAGCCGATATTAACGGAAGCGGATGCGGAACCCATCCGAGTGCTGCACAACATGCCAGTTTAGCCTCCAGCCTGGGCAACTATGTGAGAACCACCATGGGCTGGTAATTGCCGATAAATCCTAAAATAACTTCAGCGGACTCCGGGTCTGCTGAAGTTATTTTATCAGATTATACTGTATAAATTTACCTACAATGCCAGAGAAAGAACCTCGTACACTGACGTATGCCTGTTCTTTTTCCGGGAAAAGAGGTACAGATACTTTATCCACCCTCTAAATCCTCTTATAGGGATACTTGCATCCGGGATTCTTGTAGCCTGTACAGGTATCGTAAAAATTTATCCGGAGACATCACGACGATATTCTACAATATTCATGAAAAATATACATCTTTAAAGCTCAGCACTGAATGTACTGTACGATGAGAAGAACGATTATTTTCCTTTTTTACCTGTCTTTTTTCCTCCCCCTCATAACCGTTGCTAAACTTCATGCCAGCGACACCTTAACTCTTCGTCAGGCCAATACAGGCTACTTTGACTACGTGCTTGACAACCGTTATATAGAAGTATTCATCGACAGCAGCGGAGACCAGTTCTCTGTAAACGAAATAGCGGCTCCGCATTTTCAGAAAAATTTTACTCTCAGTGAAGTGCCTTATCACTATGATCCTATCAAAGAATATACATACTGGATCAAAGCAACGCTTTCCAACCAGTCTGCCAAAGACCTCAAATGGATCTTCTTACAGGGCGATCCCAATGTAGGGCATATTGAGTTGTATGCTCCCCGGCTTTCTAACCAGTATGCTCTTATCGGCCAGGGCGGACTTGCTTCTCCGTTCAATATCCGCCAGTATGAGATGATCAGTCTGGCCTTTGACCTCCCTATTGATTCGGGACAGACAAAAACATTTTATATGAAGGTCCGGTCCAAAAATTATTTTGCCTTCAAAATGATCATACATGAATCGAAATTCAGTATGAACTATTTTCTCAGTGAATATTATTTCATCGGGTTTTACTACGGAATGCTCATCCTGATCGCTGTATACAATCTTGTGATCTATTTTTCGATACGCGACCGTGTATACATCTACTATGTCTTGTACGTACTGGCAACCTGCCTGCTCAATACGATCAACGACAAGACCGCCTTTCAGTTTTTATGGCCGGAAGTACCGGTGATCAATACGTTGCTGTATCATTTTGCTCCTCCTGCCTTTATTTTATTCCTGACGTTATACTCCACTATTTTTCTCTCGGTCAAAAAAGAGCTACCAGGTTATTATCGTTTTCTGAACTACTCGGCAGTAGTGCTTATGATCTACCAGTTTTGCGATACGATCTGGCTCAATACCGGTCTGCAAAGCTACATTATTATCCTGCAGCTGATCCTTGTCTATGTTGTTGCCTACAAACGATTCCTCTCCGGTTATTCTCCCGGCAGGTTCCTGCTGTTAGGTTTTACATTTGTGCTTGCCGGGCTCATCATATTCGTCCTGGCGGTCAATGGTATTCTTCCCGCCAATATCTATACGGTATACGCCTACAACACCGGGGTCATCGCCGAGATCATCATTCTTTCAAGTGCTCTCGGCGACCGGTTCAGGTTTATGAAGGAAAGTAAAGAAGAAGCCGACCGGAAACTGATCGTACAACTGCAGGAAAACGAAACGTTAAAAAACAAATACACCTTCGAACTGGAAGAGAAGGTCAAAGAACGTACGGCCTATATAGAAATGCAGGCCGAGGAGATCCAACGGATGAACCAACTGCTTCAGAAAGATAACAAGGAGCTGGCCAGCAATGTAACGAAGCTCAGTCAACAGAGAGTCTTGCAGGAAGATATCCGCTACGAAGAATTTCTTCTGACCTATCCCGATGAGGAATCCTGTTATAAATTTCTGGAATCGATCAAGTGGAAAAACGGTTTCCTCTGTCGTAAGTGTCAACATACTACCTACAACAACGGGCCAATGCCTTACTCTCGTAAATGTACACGCTGCCGCACCATCGAATCGGTGACAGCGCATACTATTTTACACGGTGTAAAATTCCCTATCAACAAGGCTTTGTTCATCCTGCTGACCACTACCAATAATGTGAACAAATACACAACCGAACAACTTTCCGAAATATTAAACCTGAGAAGAGCGACCTGCTGGACCTTCCAGCATAAGGTGAAAGAAAAACTTGCCTCCCTCCCTCCTCAGAAAAAAGGGAAACTGAACTGGGTATCACTTATTCCTGAATTGTTCCCGAAAAATTAGTTCTCTGATAAAACAATCGTAGGACACATCATTTCTTTTAATATATTCGTATACTTAAATCAGGTATCGGGAAGGGATACTTTACAGACGTATACTTATGGCAGACTTAAAAGGACTGTTTACAGAAGAAGTAATAAAATTGCTGATCTCCCTGCTCATCGGAGCGGTTATCGGGGCTGAGCGGGAATACCGCAGCAAGGCGGCAGGATTTCGTACGGTCATCCTTGTCACTGTGGGCTCCTGTTTATTTACTATTTTATCAATACACTTGGGAGACGCAGGCAATCAGGCCCGAATCGCCGCCAACATTGTTACCGGGATCGGTTTTCTTGGAGCAGGTGCCATCTACCGGGATAAAATCAGTATCCGGGGACTCACCACCGCCACCACGATATGGATCTCTGCGGCCCTGGGAATGGCCATCGGATGCGGAGAGTATCATCTTTCGTTTATGGTAACAGGGATCGTGATGATCATTCTGTTAAGCTTCAACTGGTTCCAAAAAATAATCGATACTGTAAACCAAGAAAAAAATTACAAGATCAAATTCAATCTTGCGACCGAAGACATTCTCCATATTGAAAAACTATTTGCCGATTACGAACTGATTAGCAACCGGATCAAACAGGAAAGAACTCCGGATGAAATCATTGTTATTTTTACCGCTTCGGGCAAAGACAAAGCACACAAATCCTTTATCCAGGCACTGTTCAAGGATACTTGTATCAAAGGGTTCGAAGTATAGGACTTAGTCCACAATCTTTATAGTCGTACCGGAAAGCCAGGCACTGATCAGTGCTTTATTTGCGGTCATGTTCCCCAATACGTATAGGTTGGAATTGCCCAGTACCAGGGAGCTTTCTGCCGTTTCGCTCTGTACATAGGACGGAGATACATAAGAAGAATGAATAAAACGGATCTGTGTTCCTTCTTTGCTGATCATGTAGGCATGATCATGCCTACATGATTGTCCAATCCCACCACATATACATCGTCCGGACCATCGTGCAGGGTTTTCATCAGGGTTTCAAACGATGACAATACTTGTACGTCCGTACAAATGGTCTTGACAATGGCATGAGAATATTTCTGAGCCAGCTTATACCGGTTTACCTTTACCCCCACATGCTTTAACGTAGTAGAGACAAAATATCCGCAGGCGATCTTTCCCTCATTGGGCGTTTCGGTAATCCCGTTAAAATCCCATTCAGTGCCATACCAGCAGGGATATATCTTTTCTGTCAAAACCTTATGCAAATATATTCCAGCGGTCTTCAGCACCTTTTGCTGTGCTTCAGCCGTAGCAGCAGCCTGGTATTGACCAGACAATGATTTTCGCTTTACTTCTACCAAGTTTCGTATTCCCAGATAATGCTGCTTTAACCCTTCCATACTAAGGGTGTCTTTAAGAAAAATATCATTCTCCTCAAAAGGTGCCCGGGCCATGTGGACCACCTGTTGTACATATTTTCTTCCGGAAGAAATTCCCAGGCCTGTCGCTACCAGCAGAGCGATCACCAAAAACAGGATCCTTTTTTTCATCGTTTTCTTTTTGTCCATAATGCAGTTTCAGGGAAAAGGATACAAGGCAAACAAAATTATAACTGCTATGAATTAATTTTAGTATGATCTCCAGGGATAGATTCAAGATGGATTAAGGAATCACCATGGAACATTCGTATTGCCGGTCCGAAAAATTGCCGCTTTTCTTTTACAAACGGTGAAAAAAAACAGCACTTACCAAGGTAAGTGCTGCCGGATAACCCTTTTTTCATAACCTGTTCATTTATCCTACTACGATAGACAACGTCACAAGATCACCGGAGATTTTAAGCCCCTGACGCTCTACCAGACTTTTGTTCAACTCAAATTTCATTTTGTCGTCTACCATAATAAAATTGATCCCTGCTCCTTTTTTAGCCCCGGCCCCTGTTTCGCTGATCACTAAAACAGGTTTTCCCGTCACTTTAGAAGAAACATTGGCCAGGTGGGCACTGCTTCCCTCTGATACGAATATCAACTGGCAACCGCTCATATCGGAAGAAGGAGTTAATTTTTTAATGATCACATTCTTTTTAGTATTGGCGATCGTTTGGAGTTCCTCCAGCACAGGAGAATTACCAACTACTCCAATCACATAATTGCCGTTGGCCGCAGGCCATTCAATGTATTGAGTAAACTTGTACAAAAACAATGCATGCACCTTATAATTAACACTTTGAGCTTTTGTTAAAGGAGCTGTAATTCCTCCGGCGATCAGCAGTGCGAAAAGAACAACATAAAAGCGTAGCTTTTTTTTCATGAGTAGTATAGTAGTTTAGAATAGGGGTTTATACGGAATCTTCTGTATAATATTTACCTTACATGAAAATTTATTACGTAAGTTTTGACTCAAAATCCTTGATTTCCTGTCTCTCAAAAGCTATTCTATTTCAAAAACAACCTTTTAAAACCGGATACGGATGTATTGAAAACAGTAATTATTCATAGAAAAAAGGACTTATCCACGAAGATACTCCTGTTTTTACTTCTATATTTTTCCTCTGTTTCAAAATCTTACATGATATAGTAGCTTAGAAGAAGCTATTTTGTCTTAACCAAATTTTCTTATCTTTATAACATGAAAAAATTCTCTCTTTTTTTAGCCTTCGCTTTTTGCAGCCTGTGGGCCAATGCACAACAGCCTGTTTTTTTCAAGGAAGTTTTTGCCACGGCAATTGCCGATACGATCGTTTATCCGATTCATGGCAGTTTTAAAATAGACGAAGCCGGTTTTGGGCCATACAAAAACCTACAGTTATGGGTATACGATGCTCAAAATAAGGAAGTTTATTATGCGATTCAATCGATCCCTACCCGGGAAGAATATGCCGATCTAGCTGAAAAAATGATCGATAAAACCTATGCTTTATTTATGATGCAGCATGGGCATACCTTGTCCGAAAAATGTGAAGAAGTCGCCATCATGCTTTATAAGCCCTTTGGCTTCTAAGGTCTCCAACGGGCTACCGACAAGGCGGTTCCGTCTCCTGCTACCGAAAAACTTCCTCCGGCATACAGCGCTCCTTTGTACCATACCAGGGAATATACTGCTCCGTTAGTGCCTTTGCCAAGATTCGACCATTTCTCTCCGTCCCATTGGGCTATATTATTGGTCTCCCGGTGATCGTCGTTGAGAAATGCCTTAAAGAATCCTCCAATATAAAGAACCGTACCTTCCGATATTAACGCAGACACTTGATGCTGCGGGGTATGGGATCCGATTCCACTTCCCACTTTTTCCCACACTTTGTCGTTTCGCTGTGCGACAAAAGAAAGTTGCTCATCGTTGACCTTCCCGTAATGTCCTCCGGCGATCAATTTTCCATCGTGTCCCGCCAATGCCGCTACCTGGCCGTTGAAATCACCTTCCCCGGCCCATCTCTTTCCATTCCACTTAAAAAGGTTGTTGACCACTTCTCCGTCCTTTACCACAAAAGCGCCTCCGGCATGCAGTTCTCCGCCATGTTCAACCAGCGAGAATACATCGTTTTTAACCCCATGTCCTGCAGCCGTCCAGGTATAGGTATTACCATTCCACTTCGCGACATGCCTGGCCGCTACCATCCCAGCCGTGGTAAAATCTCCTCCGGCATAAAGTTCTCCTTTGTATACGGCCAAGGCCTGGATATCCGAATCTGTTCCGCCTCCTACGATCGACCATTGCACACCATTCCAACGGGCTATATAAGGAGCCATCACCTCTCCTGCCTTCTCAAAAGAACCGGCGGCATATAATTCATTGTTGTACACACAAAGTGCCATGACCTTTCCGTCCATTCCCTTCCCGACTTCAGCCCACTCCTTACCATTCCAGCGGGCGATATTGGAGGCAGGACGTCCTCCGGCCGAACTAAAGAGTCCTCCGGCATACAATTCATCCTTATATACCGCCAAAGCATACACCTCCGCAGAAGCACCGGTCGATCCTCCTTGTGTTTCAAGATGCATCCCTGTATCAACCGCCGACCAGCTCTGAGCATTACAGGTGAAAGTGGTGAAGCAAATAACTATAATTGAAAAAAAATATTTCCCCCTCATATTGATCATGTTTTCTGACAACAAGATAAATAAATGGAAGCGAAAGACAAATTATGAAACAGACAACAAATCCATAAAAAATAAAAAACTACATACTTGCGGAGTTTTTCATTTTCTATGGTGTTATGTCATAAGCAAGCTATTGTTACCCATTGTTATTGACCAGGATTTTCATGATCTGAAAATGCATAAAATAGTCCATGTACGAACTCTTTTTGGTATTTTCATTAAAGTTCATCGGTTTTAAGATATATCCGGAAATGCCCAATTCTTCTGCTCTTGTCCGGTCTTTATTCTCATTGGACGTAGTCATGATGAATACCTTGATCGTGTTGAAAGAAGGATGTTTCCGTAACTCCTCCAGAAATTCTACTCCATTCATTCGCGGCATGTTAAGATCCAGTAAAATAATATCCGGAATAATTTCACGCACGGTTAAAATCTCCAGTGCCTCTACTCCATTAAAAGCTGTATATAGGGTAATGGGCAGATCAATCTTCCCCAGTGCTCTTTCAAAACTGATGACATCCAGTTCATCGTCCTCTATAAGTAATATAGATTTTGCTATCATACTCAGTCCGGTGTTTATTTAGGCCAGGTAAAAAGGATACTTGTTCCTTGTCCATCCCCGGAAATCACCTCAATACGGCCCTTTTTATCTTCAATTATCTTTTTAACTATAGAAAGCCCGATCCCGGTACTTTCCGATTGATTTTTTTCCCGCAGGGTTTGAAACAAGCCAAAAATTTTTTCATGGTATTCTCTGGCAATCCCCACACCATTGTCGGCTACGGTAAACTGATAATACACTCCCAGATCCATACAGGAGATCAGGATCACTCCTTTTTCTTTTCCGCCATGATGTTTTACGGCATTGGCAATAAGGTTTGAAAAAACCTGTTGCAAACGAATCCTTTCCGTACGAAATACCGGAAGCTTTTTCATCTCAACCGTAAAGTCTTCCGGTACAATGGCCTCCACTACCTCTGCTACCAATTCCTTTGTATTTACTCTTTCCGGAGCCTGAGGCTCACGACCTACTCTGGAATATTCCAGCAGGCCTTTGATCAGGCTTTCCATGCGGTAGATCCTCCCCTTAAGCTTATCAATATAGGTTCTGACCTCGGCCGGCATTTCTGCTCCATAATCTTCCTCGATCCAATGCGTGAGATTATACATCCCCCGCAGAGGTTCTTTCAGATCATGGGAAACGACATAAGCATAGGCTTCCAGCTCTGAAAAACTTTTTTTCAGCTTCTCCGACATCCCGTTCAGCGAAAGCGACAACTGGGTCAGCTCATCATTCTTAGTATCAGAAACCGATTCAAATCGGCCACGTGAAATACTTTCCGCAAGGTTCACCATCGAGTGAATACGCTGACGAAGATGCAAAGTGACATACGTGGCACTGATTACTCCGATCGTGATCGTAATCAGTGTGAGCACAAGCGTTACTTTTCCGGAAACGGAAATAGAGTTGGCCAGCGCGTCTCTTCTTTTCTGACGTATAAAATACTCATTCCTGTCAAACGCTTTTAAGACCATGTTGATACTATCGGTTATTTTTCTTCCCACTTCTCTTTCCAGCGTATTTTCAAACAGTTTCTCGTATTCAGAAGAAGTAATATCACCTTTTTTTATTTTTGATTTCGCCTCCAGCAATACCCCGGAATAATCGATCCAGCGGTTATGCAGTTTTTCCACCGTTTCCAATCGTTCCAGCTGCGTCGGAGCATATTTCAGCAACTCTTTTTCCTCCTCAAAAAGCAACGAAAGTTCTTTCTGCCTTTCATTGTACGGTTGCAAGAAAGACTTATTATCGGTCAGCAAAAATCCGCGAAAACTACTCTGCATGTCCAGGATAATTTTATGAATATTGGCCGAGTTTCGTATGATAGATTCCGAACTGGACACAAATTCTGAATTCCTGATCACTTCTGCAGAAAGTTTTTGATTGACCCAAAAGCTCACAAGCGAACAAATGATGAGGAGTAAAAATCCAACTACAATTTTAGCTGACAGGCTAAGTTTCATATTGCCAAATTAACGATAAGTCGCTTGTTCCAGATTAAAATAGCATTAAAGTTTAATGGTGGTGGTGCTCGTCTGCTATCCTTTGTGAGACATACAATAATAGCAGCTTATTAAGCTTATAACTCTTTCCGCTGTGTATTCTCATCCATAGCTTATCAATAGACTAAGTAGTTTGGGATAAATTATATCCTGTTTATTTTATTTCTAATCATGTTTTAATTTCAGTAATGCCGAATCTTTGGTAAATTCATGCAGCGACATAATCCAATAAAAACGGGAATTTTAACTTCTTCCCAATTGTTATAAATTCGATCCGACAGAGCATGATTGATTGTTTTTTCGTCCGAAACAAGTCTGTATATAGAGGAATCCTCAATTCTTGTATTCTGATATACCGGCAGGATAATAACCGATCACTTCAAGTACCTACAGAAAAATGAAAATACTAATTATCGAAGACGAACCTAAGGTAGCTTCTTTTATCAAAAGAGGACTGGAAGAAAACGAATATACAGCAGAAATAGCTACCGACGGACCGGCCGGAATAAAAGCTGCCGGGGAGTATCCGTACGATCTGCTTATCCTCGATGTAAACCTTCCGATCCTGAACGGGATACAGGTTTGCAGGATCATCCGGGAGACCAGCGACGTTCCTATTCTCATGCTAACAGCCTTGGGGACACTGGAAAATAAAGTCACCGGACTGGATGCCGGAGCCGATGATTATTTGCTAAAGCCATTTGAATTCAAAGAACTGCTGGCCCGTATCAGAGCACTTACACGGAGACCCCGTACTCCCGGTGCAGAAAAAGAGGTATACCGTATTGCTGACCTTGAAGTTGATCTTACATCCAAAAGTGTGACACGTGCCGAAGGAAAAATAGAACTGACTGCCAAAGAATTTTTCCTGCTCGAATATTTTATTAAAAATCAGGGGAAAGTTCTTTCCAGGGCAGACATTGGGGAAAATGTGTGGAATTTGAGTTTTGACACCGGTACCAATATTATCGATGTTTATGTAAATTACCTCCGGAGAAAAATTGATAAAGACTATTCTCCTAAACTTATTCATACCCTGAAAGGCCTGGGGTATGTGATGAAAATAGAAGAATAAATGAAAATAAGGGAAAAGCTAACGATACAGTTCAGCACACTGGTGATGCTCATACTCATTGCCTTCAGCATTTCCATTTATTACATTTCAAAATACAACCGTTACAATGCTTTCAAAATCCGGCTCATGGAAAAAGCGTTGAACACGGGAAACCTGCTGCTGGAAGTAAAACAGATCGATATCCAGTTATTAAAAAAATTACGCAGGGACTATCTTCAAGCCTTGCCGGATGAGTTTGTCAGAGTCTATGACCTCAACAACACCCCTATTTTCAACGACGACAGCATAGACTATACGATTCCCCAGGAACTGCTGGCCCAGGTAAGAGAAAAAGGCGAACTTCATTTCAGAAAAGATATCCGCCAGTTCGTAGCGGTTTCTTATAAGAACGATTATATCATTGTGGCTTCTGCGCGCAACATATACGGAGAAGCCGAATTAAAAGACCTCGCCTATCTTCTCTTTGTGGGAAACCTGTTTTGCCTGATTGTCATCTTAATGGCAGGCTGGCTCTTTTCAAGACATGCTCTCAAACCTATTTCCGGAATGGTCAATGCGGTAAAAAATATGGGGGAAGACAATCTCAGTCTCCGCCTGGATGAGGGTAAGAAAAAAGACGAGATAGCTTTGCTTGCCATCACTTTTAACCGCCTTTTTGATAAGATCGAGGATGCCTTTGAGCGACAGAAACGTTTTGTATCCAATGCTTCCCACGAGCTCCGTACTCCGCTGACTACTCTCACCGGAGAAATTGAAGTAGCCCTGATGAAAGAACGAGAAAAAGACGAATACGTTCAGGTATTATTGTCGGCACTCGAAGAGACTAAAACACTCACCAAACTTTCCAACGACCTGCTGAAATTAACGCAGACCGGAAATATCAGAGGATTGCTGGTGAAGAAAATTTCCGTCGCCGAGCTCATCCAGAGCATTGCCGATGAAAATACCAGACGAAACAACCTTACCGTACTCAACTTTGAAATGCCTTTGCCCATCAATGCCGAAGCGCTTTTCGTAAAAGGAAATATTGACCTGCTAAAAGTATCCATCCTCAATGTGATCGAAAACGGATATAAATTCTCCTACGACAAACCGGTAAGCCTTATTGTAAAAGCCGACCTGGATTTTGTCTACCTTCAGATCAAAGACGAAGGCATTGGCATACGGGCAGAAGAACTGGATTTTATTTTTCAACCGTTTTACCGGAGCGAAAATGTGACCTCCTTTTCAGGAAGCGGGATAGGACTTTCTCTCACCCAACGAATTATTAAAATCCACGAAGGGAATATTACCATAGAATCAAAACCAGGAAAAGGGACCAGTATCACCATAGGCCTTGCGCTGTTGTCAGCTTAATCCGTAGTATATTCTGCAGCCATTTCATAAACGTCCGGATTCTATCTTGTATCTGGCTGGCATCAGGGATCTTGAATACGGCATCCATTGATTAATCAGGCCCATACCCGCTTACATGATCCTCAACAAGGAAAGAGAGTGCCTTACCGGACAAAATATTCCTCATCCTTTTTTACTCCCTCCTGTTTTTTCCTCTATATTTACTGAAAAAAAATGATATGGGTGTAGTACAATCAGTCTTAATCTTTATTCTCGCCGGAATCTGTGAAATTGGCGGCGGCTATCTTGTCTGGCTATGGCTGAAAAACGATAAACCATTCTGGTATGGTCTTGCTGGTGGTGCCATCCTGATGTTATATGGGATTGTGGCCACTTTACAGCCTTCCAATTTTGCAAAAGTATACGCTACCTATGGCGGCTTTTTTATTGCCTTGTCCCTGATCTGGGCCTATTTTATGGATAATTATATCCCCGACAAATGGGATATCACAGGAGCCCTGATCGCACTTGCGGGTGTCTGTATTATCTATTATATGCCCAGAAACTAAGCTTCTCCGGACTTACGCTGTTTTTTACCACCAGTCTCTCTGAAAAACCGGGAACTATCCTCCCTTATTTTTTTGTTTTACTGACAGAATATATAAGTTTTTCAAGATTTTTGAAAAACCTTATTGGCTAACGTTTAGCATCTGGTACTTCCCCAGGTTGTGTGAGACACAAATAACCTGATAATAGGCGAGGTATAATTTGAAAACGAGAACCATTTTTTTAGAAGGGACTTTAAACACCGAAGCTTATGAAACCGGAAGAGATATCAGAATTTATCGATAACCACTTTGAGGTCACGATCAACGAACGCGTCCAGATTACTTTCAAAAACGGAGAGATTCTGCATGGTTTTTTCAAGCGGTATACCGAATCTGAGTCAAAACCATACTTAAAATTAATGGATAAAAATCAATGGGAATTTTTTGTGATCCTGCCGGAAAACACGAATCCCCAAAAGCCTACAATTATAGACGGAGACGATGTAGAACGTATGGAACTGATCGAAATTTCACAATGATCATCCGTTTATCCCAACCGGTCTCCGGCATTATAGAAACCATGCCGAAGTTTCTTTCTGCCCCGGTAATTTCGGGCAGGAAGCTAAAGATGTTTCTTACTTTTTCAACGTGGTAAGTTCAGTGATAATATTGGCTGCCCACCGATAGACATTGTTTTCGGTAATATTGGCACGCATATTCCGCATTCTTCTTTTCTTTTCATCCGCAGGCATTTCGATCGCAGTCCTGATACTTTCAGCAAACTCTTCTATCGAATACGGATTGATCATGATCGCATCGGTGAGTTCCTTGGAAGCCCCGGTAAACTGGCTTAACAATAGAGTCCCTCCTGCATCTTTTTTTGAAAACACATATTCTTTCGCTACAAGGTTCATTCCGTCGTGCAAAGAACTTACAATACACATGTCCGACAGAGCATAATAAGGTTCTATTTCCTGATGAGAGAAATGCTTTTTAAAATAAAGAATAGGTTTCCAGTTTCCTTCCGCATATTTCCAGTTGATCTTTCCTACCAGCTCATCTATTTCACTGATCAGTTCATGATACCTCTTAATATGTGTTCTGCTGGGAGACCCCAGTTGCACAAATACAAATTTATTTCTGTACTCAGGATATTTTTCCAGCAGGCGGTCTACTGCCAGCAGACGTTCTACAATCCCTTTTGTATAATCAATCCGGTCTACTCCTACGGCGACTACTTTACCTTCCAGATGAAACTCTTTTCGTATCTTACCGATCTGTGCCAGGATCTTCGGATCATAGTGATCTTTCAATTCATTACTGTCAATACTGATCGGGAAAGGACGGATAAAGGTTTCTTTCCCAAACCGCATGACACTATACTTTTCCGTGTCAATCCTGGATTCAAGCAAACGATTGGCAGTATCCAGAAAATTATTGCAATGGTTCTGAACATGGAATCCTATAAGATCACATCCCAATAAGCCTTCCAGGATCTCTTCATGATACGGGCAAATAGAAAAAGACTCCGGGTTGGGCCATGGAATATGCCAGAACAAAGCGATAACAGCATCCGGACGTTTCTCTTTGATATATTTTCCTAATAAGGTAAAATGATAATCCTGTATGAAAACAAAAGGAGCCTGTGCCGGAAGCTCTTCCAGAATTGCTTCTGCAAATTTCTTATTGACTTCTTTATACATCTGCCAGTCCTGCTCACGAAAAACAGGACGTGTATGGGTATTATGACAAAGCGGCCATAATCCTTCGTTGGAAAATCCATAATAATAGCCTTCCTCTTCCGCCTTTGACAGCCACACCCTTTTCAGGATATACCGGATGTCTTCGGGAGGAACCCCCAGTTTATCTTTCGAATTAACATAATTCCGGTCTTCGTTTCCACTTCCGTGTGCAACCCAGGTACCTCCGCAGGCACTCAACATAGGATGCAGAGCCGTCACTACTCCTCCTGCCGGTACAATGCATTTGGTTTCTCCTGTATTCGGATCGCTCATATGCATGTACGGTTCACGGTTGGAAACCACAAACAAGGCATTTTCTCCCAGTTTGGCATGGATCAGATTTTTCAGTTTCTCCTTCGTCCAAAGTTCTTCTGTTTTCATATGTATGGAAGCTTCCGACGAAATGGATCTCCGGGCCACCCGTAAACTTAAGGCCAGTTCTTCTACCTCCGTCGCAAATTTTCCCAACTCTCCGGTTTCTTTAAACGATAAGAAATCATTTGTTTCTCCTTTCAGAAACAAATGAAACCAGGTGGTAAGCCGCTCCACAGGTAAAATAAAAATCTGACGCTGTACAAAAAACAGAATGAAAAATATACAGACCACCAGTACAATCAGGGTGATTCCTAAACGTTTCCAGACCTCAGTAAGTCTGGAAGACACATAAGAGGTATCGTGAAGGATCTCTACTGACCCGAGTAACTGGCCGTCTTCGTCCAGGATCGGCAGAATGTAACTGTAGACAGAATACTCCTTGTATTTTTCCACTCCTTTGTGTGGTATACGGTCGGTGAGAAAATTCAGGAGCCTCGCTGTATCACGCTCCAGCCAGTCGCTGAATGTTTCACTGATCGCCAACACTTTTCCTTCTTCATTGTAGATCGCACATCCCTGTAACCGTTCTCGTTTCTCAAATTTTTCTACAAGATAATTCGCACTCTTAATATCCTTTTCCTGGATCACCTGTTTTACAGAAAGCTCCATGCTTTCCGCCACTTGTCTTGACTTACGCTCCAGATCATCCAGGGATTTTTCCTCTTCAAACCGTACCTGAAAAATTCCAAAAATAGTAAAGCCTACCGCCACTATCACTAATATGGGTAAAATAAGTAGTAAAATTCTCTTCATATTTTGTCTAGGGATTAAATACTAAAAATAGTTCTGCGATGACTGGCTTATAATCCAGTTCTAATGAGTCTATATGCTAGCAGAACGTTTTCCTTATCACGTTCTTAAATTTACTAAAAAAAACAGTAGGAATCCTGCGACCTGCATTAGATTTAGATTAGAATACATAAAAGCATACCGGAAGAGTAATTGATACTGGATGATTTTTCCTATTTTGTAGTGTTGAAATAAAAAAACAATTCAAAACATATTTTGCTTCCTGCAAATTGTTTATCACTCATAGTTTATAAGGAATATGCACAAATATAATTTAGGAATTATTGGTAACTGTTCGTTTCTGGCTTACATCGATACCGCCACAAGAGTAAGGTGGATGTGTATGCCCAAATTTGACAGCAGTTTTATTTTCGGTTCACTGCTTGACGAGCAAAAGGGAGGCGATTTTCAAATTCTTTCAGATGATCCTGATTTTAATTCTCATCAGTATTATATCGAAAACACAAATATCCTTTGTACGGAAATAACTTCCTCTCAAGGAAAATTTCGCGTTACAGATTTTGCTCCCCGTTTTCAGCAGTTTGACCGGGCATTCCGGCCTCTTATGCTGATCCGGAAAATAGAAGTACTCAAAGGAAATCCTGATATCAAAGTAATCTGCAACCCTGTATACGATTACGGAGAAACCAATCCTATCGTAGCCCAGGGCAGCAACCATATCCAATACAACGGAATGGGCACTTCCATGAGACTTACTTCCAATATTCCTCTTAATTATATTTTATCCGAAACCTCGTTTGTACTTTCCGAAACAAAATATTTGGTCTTCACATTCGGGAATCATATGGAAGCTGCCCTGGAAAGTACCTGCGAGGACTTCCTGGAAAGAACAAAATTATACTGGACCAAATGGGTGAAAGCTACTTATATCCCTACCTTTCACCAGGAATATATCATACGCTCTACCCTTGCACTAAAGCTTCATCAGTATGAAGATACAGGAGGGATCATTGCTTCAGGCACTACAAGCCTTCCTGAATTCAATGAAAGTACCCGGAACTGGGACTACCGGTATTGCTGGATGCGCGATACGTATTATACGCTGATGGCATTCAACAGCATGGGACACTTCGAAGAGCTTGAAAAATATTTTCGTTATATAGAAAATATCATCCACAAAGAAACCGACAGGATCCAGCCGCTGTACTCCATCATCGGAGAAAAAACAATTACCGAAAAAGAACTTCCGCTGTCAGGATATCTGGGCATCAACAAACCTGTAAGAGTAGGAAACGATGCTTATACACATATCCAAAACGATATCTATGGTCAGGTACTGGCCAGTATGCTTCCGCTCTATGTAGATAAGAGACTTACACACCGTACCAAAATGAGTAAAGAGCTTATCTATAAATTGGTGGGATTCATTTCCAAAACCATCGACGAAGCGGATGCAGGCATATGGGAATTCCGGAATAAAAGCCAGCATCACTGCTATACCTACCTGTTCCAATGGGTAGGAGCCAAAGCTGCCTACCGGATCGCCAGTGACCTGAACGATACCACGCTGATGAACATCTCCAAAGAGCTTCAGGACAAAGCCTCTGAGAAAATAGAGGCATGCTACGACCCTGAACAAAAAGCCTATACCCAGGCAGTCGGTTCTCCTTACCTGGATGCCAGTTGTCTTCAACTGATCACGATGAACTACCTCGATCCGAAGAGTGAACGTGCAGCCCTCCATTTAAAAGCCATCGAACAAAAGCTGGTAGTCAAAAACGGACTGGTATACCGTTATCTTCACGAAGATGATTTTGGAAAACCCCATACTACTTTTGTTATATGTTCCTTCTGGTATGTAGAAGCGCTGGCTTGTGTAGGGAGATTGAAAGAAGCCCAGGAGATATTCGAATACCTTATCAAAAATTCGGCTAACCACCTGAACCTTCTCAGCGAAGACATGAGCGAAGACGGCAGCCAATGGGGAAATTTCCCTCAGACCTACAGTCATGTGGGGTTAATGAACGCCGCCTTCAGAATTGCCCGAAAATTAGATTTACCATTATTTTATTAACCGTTCGTGAATTATGATGAAAGAAGCCAAAATGCTGACCAATATGAAACTCGCCGAACTTGTGGTAGAATATGGTCAATCGTCCAAAAGACTGATCTTGCTGGACTATGATGGCACACTGGTAAATATCCAAAGTACTCCCCATGAAGTAAAGCCAGACAAAGAACTCCTGACAATCATAGAGCGGCTGGCCAACGATGAACACAACACTGTCGCAATCGTTACGGGGCGTGACCAGCAATATATTTCACAATGGTTTGGCAACATGAATGTTTACATATTTGCCGAACATGGTTCATTTATGAAAGAGCCAGGGACGAGTGACTGGCTATCTTTGTACAAAGAAGATCAACGCTGGAAATCCGCTTTACTACCCATTCTGGAAACCTATACGAAAGCAAACCCTGGCTGTATGATCGAACAGAAAACTTCCGGCCTGGTATGGCACTACCGGAATATAGATCCTCAGGACTCCTTTACTGTATCAAGAGCACTGATCCATGAGCTGCAGAATATCATCACTCCTGAGATGAACATCAGTATCCTAGAAGGGAAAAAAGTGATTGAGATCAAACAAAAAGGCTACGACAAAGGAAGTGCCAGCCAACGAATTGCACAGCTACAGAATTTTCAGTTCATTCTGGCCATCGGCGACGATGTAACCGATGAAGATATGTTCAATGCTCTTCCTCCTTATGCTTATACCTTTAAGGTTGGCTATGGACTGACACGCGCCCGGATGCACATCGAAAGTCCTGTAGAAGTTGTCAATCTTCTGAAAAAACTACTTCAGTAAGACCGTTTTTCTATACAAACAAACGGATATCCTCAATAAAATATGCTCTGCCTGTACCACTCGGGAACAAGGCAGAGTATACATTTTAACAATTATGTTTCCACTCCCATTAAGGAGTGTTCAGCGCATCTCTTTTTTTATAACTTTCATAATCCGGAACGATCCTTTCATATTTTTTCTCCAGCAAGGGAGATGAAATCATATAATCGGCACTGGCACGGTTGCAGGCTACCGGAATGTTGTATACCATACAAATCCTCAGCAATGCTTTGATATCCGAATCATGGGGCAACGATTGCATGGGATCCCAAAAGAACACCATCAGGTCAATCTCTCCTTCCACGATCATCGCTCCGATCTGCTGATCACCACCCAAGGGGCCACTTTGTAGTTTATAAACGGTGCTGTCCAGTGTTTTCTCCAGCAGGCTTCCTGTGGTACCAGTTGCAAAGATGTAATGTTCACTCAATACATCCTTATTATATTTCGCCCATTCCAGCAACTCATTCTTCTTATGATCATGGGCAATCATGGCAATCTTTCTCTTCATTTCCATCTTCCTCCTGTTTATATATTTCTATCTATTCAAACGAATATCATTCCCGATTAGTTTATTTGTACAAATCAGCCTTTATCCTGCTGCCTTTTCTCTATATATAATTATACAAACACCCTATACTACATAACTTAGAATCTCCTGTTCCAACTCCTACTATATATCCGTTAAGTACAATCGTCAAGCACTTTCTCTTCGATAAAACTTCTTTTTAAATTGACAGAAGATGCCTCTATAGTACTATTTAAACCGTAACAATTGTTCTTTGATCGATCTCTAAAAAATCAGTTCTGACGGTCTTCCTGAACGCCGGGAGGAATAGTCCGGTATACTTCCGATAACATAAAAGAATTGAAAAATGAAACCGAATAACAAGGGGGTGAAAATTTTTCCCTCAGTAAGGTACGAAAGGGAGGCAAAGTACGGGCCTCCACCTTACACGTTTTTCTAAAGAAAAGATACATCATTTTCATCAGGAGCCGGTGCAGGAAAGGAGAATTTTCAGAAAGATAAAAATCGGCCACAAGCAATCGGCCTGCTGGTTTCAAAACGCTTTCAATGATCCTGATCATCGGGTTCAAACGTTCGGGTAAAAAAAGATCAAAAAAATAAAAAGCAATGACACAGTCATAGTGGTCCTTTCCAACAAGATCGCGCTCTGTACCATGAATAAAATTAATTTTCGTATGGTTCTGAACAGGGACAAAACGTTTTGCCTGGCGGATCATTTTTTCAGATACTTCGAGGTAATCGATCTGCACTACTTCAGTAGTTTTCAGTATTTCCTGTAAAATCCATCCGGTACCTCCTCCTATGATCAGCACCTTATCCCCTTCTCTAAGCTGCTCCAGAAGTATCTTTTGCGAAGCTTTAAGCTTATTTCCAAAAACCATCCAGGCCAATGCATCGTAGCACCAGGCTACTGAATCAAAATTGTTGGCCGATAGATTTTTCTGCTTCATTTTTAAAGATACAAAATTTATTAGGTTCTGTGAGGAGCATTATTCAATAACACAATGTACTTGGGAGGCTGGCTGGTCGGGGGACCAGCCAGGGAACTGACCAATCTAAAAGTAAATGATATTAATTCAAAAAGAATACAACTAAGGATTGAACAATCGAAAGGGAAACATGACCGTTATACGATTTTGGTAACAAAAACACTTAATATTAAAAGGCATTATTTTAAAGAATATAAACCTGAAGTTTATTTATTTGAGAGGCAAACTGGGGGAAATATTCTTCCCGGAGTGTGTAAAATATTTAAAAAAGTGCTACACCAAAAGCGGGAATAAACAAAAAGATAAGTGTTCATTCACTTAGGCATAGTTTTGCGACTCATTTGCTGGAAAATGGTACAGATTTAAGGTATATCCAAGTATTATTAGAACATGAGAGTAGCAAAACTACAGAGATTTATATCCATGTAATCACAAAAGGATTTAGTCAACTAAAAACTCCTATTGAAGAATTTGATTTTTAAGGAATTGGGATTAAATTGAGTTGAGGTATAATTTTTGGAGCTATGGAAAATAAATATTCAATACTACATATTTGACTTGGTATTTAATCCAGATTCAAAGACCTCATAAATAGGAAATACCCGCAATGCGGGTATCGATACGTTATAGGCAATTTTTAATAACAGTAACCAATCGACTATGAATACCTACTCTAACAAAGCTCAAGAAAATAAAAGCCAATCAATGGTGAACACTGTTTCCCAAAGGCAGAACAGTGGTGAGGCTACATTTCAGTTTGTTGATAATAGGTATGAGGCTATTGAGCAAAGGAAACTGCAAGATATGGCAAATAACAGTCCTCAAGCCAAGCAAGCAGCTCAATTACGTGCCATGGCAGATAATCATTCTGTTCAACATCACCACCTCCTTCAAAAGAAGGAAAATAATACAGGATTACCTGATAATCTAAAATCAGGTGTTGAAAATCTTTCTGGTTATTCAATGGATGACGTAAAGGTGCATTACAACTCAGATAAGCCTGCTCAATTAAATGCCCATGCGTATGCACAGGGAACAGATATTCACTTGTCTTCTGGGCAAGAAAAGCATCTACCGCATGAAGCATGGCATGTTGTGCAGCAAAAACATGGAAGGGTAAAACCAACCATGCAAATGAAAGGCATATTAAACATTAATGATGATGAGGGCTTAGAGAAAGAGGCTGATATGATGGGTGCGAAGGCCTTGCAGACGAAAAACAGCAATCAAGCCATAAGCTCAATATGGATGTCAACATCGATACAACGTAAAGAAAGAGTTGTATCGGCAAATTCTTTTCCGACAACAATAGTTGAACCAGTGGTGCAACTTGCCAAATACACTAGCCCTGTTGCTTTGAAGAATGCTATGAAAGCTGCCAATGAGTTCAAGCATCTCACCCATGATCAAATCGAATCCGTGTCCAAAGAATTTCCAAACTGGTATTTACTAACGTATAAAAAAAGTTATAAAATAATCGATTTTTCAAATGATAGCTTGAGGAATGAGATCGACAAAATGATCCTTATGACTGATGCATTCACCGATTTCGAAGGGCAGAGCCTTTCAGACCGTATTAACGAAACAAATGAAGACAAATTACTTGTAGGATACCGAGCCAGAGGCGAGAACGGTACAGGGGTTAAGGCATCTATGCCATTCGGAGACAAAATGAAGATACCTACACAGATAGGTGACGGCTTATATATCGCCAAAGATAAAGCCATAGCAATGGAGTATGCGAAACAGTATGTTAACCAAGGCATGATTGGCGTGATTCAAGAGGTTTATCTGAATGTGAATATGATCAAAGAGACAATGCAGCTCAAAGGCATCTCCATTAAGGAATGGTGGAATCAGTACGATACAACGAACAATGACACTTGGGATGTCTTGGTAGCTTCGATTTCAGGCAAGGTCGGTGCAATCCAATACAAGGTTAATCCAAAGCATAAGGAATCAGGACTATTTGAACTAAGGGATGTGGAACCTGTTACTGAATTGTAAACAACTATACAAAAATTATTTTCTTACAAAAAAATATTTAGCACCATTAAAACGGGCAATAATACTGCCTATAACAAGGGTTTTGCGTCAGGCGGGGTGACGTGCATACTTGAATATTTATACTTCTAATGAATTTTAGTAACAAATTAAAACTTTGTGCTTCGTATTCCCGCCCGAACGCAAAGCCCGAAACCGTTAGCTGCAACCATAACGAACGACACGAACCACAACACAAAAACTTCAAAAATGAGACAAATAGATTTTGGGAAACATCAATCGGACAATTTAAGGGTTTGGGCATCAAATCTGCGTGACACTGTTTGGGATGCAATCGAAGACAAATTAAAAAACAGAGACAAAACCCAAAATTATCTCATTTCTGACAACGACCTTTTTATTCCATTTATTGATACTTATGTTTCAGGAATAATTATACACCCAATGGAAAGCTATTTCCTTGACTTAGGAAAACGGATTTTTCACGAAGTAGTTGAGCAATATGAAAAAGAGAATTCTGTAAAAGTTAATAAAGAGCATTTGTTTTTTGCTCTATCAATGCTTTCAATTCGTTGTGGTGACGAAATAAACGCAATGACATTTTGGGAATTAGCTCAAAAAGAAAATGAATACACAAATAATACTGCGCCAACAGGTTTAAATAACTCAATTAATTTACTTCAATCAAAGTTCACAACAATTTTAGCCCCAATTAAATTGAACTATGACGAGAATAAATTGATAAAATCATTAAGACCACGCTTTAACTTTATTGACGACTTTCAAACTGTTTTGACTGGTTTATCCGACTTACATAAAGCACATTTTTTATCCTGTGGGCTTAAACAAGTCCATATTCTACAAAAACTGAGAACGTATAGTGACCTGCACATAATAAAAATATTTGCACAAGAACTCGTAAACTCACTATGTGTTCTTAATGAAAGTTTATTAAAAGACAAAGGATTGCCAGGGACAACTATCGGAGCCTTAATGAACGATATATTTTTGACTTACCCACTTGTTGGGACACACTTAGGGCAATCGGGAAATAGTTCGGGGGTTTACAGTATTGGCAAAGCAAATTTTTATTCAAAGTATGACAAATTCATAAATCATATCGAGAACAACATTACAGACGAACATAAACTTAAAGCGGACATTTTATATGCATTACATCAATTAAGAAATGAAGCATTACACTTGATTGACGACACAAGAAAATATTACAATGACGTAGAATTGTTCGAGAAAACAATTGGGCTTTTGTTCGTCTGTGTTTCAGTAATAAATAAATTGTAAATGCTAACAACTCTGACTGACAAAAAAAGAATGGCAGCAGCTAACAGGCGTTTGGCTCAATGGCGGGTGACGTGGTTAATTAAACATTCTACCTCGCATCAACTTTTGTGGTGTATTGACAGTTTAGTGCTCCGAAA